>JAZQDY010000103.1:0-6844 GCA_045547015.1 Eubacteriales bacterium
CCGCATAAATCTGCCGGCTTTCGGTAATGGGAACGAGCAGATCCGGGTACAGGCCGGGGGTGTAGCGAAGATAGTTGTCGTCCGACAGGTTTTTGTATACGGGATAGCGGACAGGCACGCTTTCCACCCAGGCCGCGGAAATGCAGTCTTTCAACGGAGATTCCACCCGCAGAAAACACGCCTGTTTTTCGCCGTATCCGGAGACGGTCTGCCGTGCCCGGAATACTAACTGAAAGGAATAGAGCTCCCCGCGGAGCGCAGAGGCAGCGGTCAGCGCGGGAAAATCGGTGACCGGCTGGTCGTGAAAGCATTTTTCCATAGAAGAAGTAAAACGGTTATCTACGCGAATCATAGGCTCTCTCCTTGGTGTTTAGCGGAAATCAGCATAGGATAAGTATAGCAGATACGTAGGGAAAAAGCAAGAGGAAACGGGGGGCCTGCGGGGGAAGTAAAGAAAAATTTCAAAAAATTCAAAAAAAGACTTGCAATCGCTCCGGGAATGTGATATAATATCGGAGCACCAGTGGAAAGGTGGCTGAGCTGGTCTAAGGCGCACGACTGGAAATCGTGTGTTGGCTAATACCCAACCGAGAGTTCGAATCTCTCCCTTTCCGCCAAAAAGAAACGACAGTTTTCGAAAGAAGATTGTCGTTTCTTTGTTTTTCTCTTTTCTCCAATCATTAAGTGTGGTATAATGAGCATAATTCATAGAAATGAGGGATGTCTGAAATGGCAGAAGTTACAATGAGCAAAGAGATCCTGGATCTTCTCAAACAAATGGCAATCAAAACGATAGATGACTGCACTTTTCATAAAAAAGTTAGTTATTTTGGCAAAGAGAATACAGAAGCTGTTTTATTGCCTTCCGGTGATGAAAAATACATCAGTTTTTGGATAAGAGATTGTGCAATGATGGCAGAGAGCAAACTGATAGATAATTGCTCGCTGAAAAAATACATTAAGATCATTGCAGCGCATGGTCAAAACGGAAAAGAGACAATTTGCCTGAAAAACGGATTGACAATTCCACCGTATGCAGTTGCTGACCATATAAACTACGACGGAAGACCGGTTTATTTTCCCGGAACATATGACTCCGGTGATAATCAGGGAAATGGCGATTTCGGTTTTTATCCTCCGTTTTGTGATAACTATTATTATATAATGATGGTGGGGGCATACGTAGAACAAAGCGGAGATTGGGAAATACTGAATGAAAAGCATAAAGATTTACGAATCGAAGAAAGCCTCGAATATGCTTTTGCGGGATACAATATAGATCCCCAAAGTGATTTATGTGTCAGTGATTTGGAAAAACACACTGTTGACTGGGGATTTGTGGATGGTACAAAAAAGAGTGGAAAGCTGCTTATGGCATCGCTGCTGAGATATAGTGCCGCGCAAACCTTACGGAAGTTGTTTTATAATAAAGCTGAAAAGTGTGCGTATTATCAATCGAAAGCAGAAAAAATCAAAGAAAACATATTGTCAGAGTTTTATGATAATAAAACGGGGTGGTTTTATTCGGCAACAGGAATGGGAAAACAATACGACGTGTGGGCAACTGCGTATGCGGTTTTTATTAACCTGACAAGCGAAGAAAAAACGCTGCGGGTTTTGTATGATTCATATAAGAACAAAACGGCAGTAGTTGACGGATACGTTCGGCAAATACTTACCACAAATGATTTTTCGGATAATTCTGCGTGGGAGAGCTCGAAATTCGGATATAATAAATACCAGAACGGTGGCTATTGGGCTACGCCTACGGGATGGTATGCATATGCTCTTTATCTGTATAACAACAAGACCGAAATCCTGTGGGATTTTATTAAGCATACGCAAAAATACGAGAAAGAAGGCGCTCCTTTTGAATGGAAAAATATAACTACATCCGAGTATGAAGGTAAAAAATACGGAACTTCCGGCGTATTGCCATATATAGGTGCGATGAAGATAGCAGATCAATTTATAGCCCTCCCTGTGTAAAGGAGGGCAGCACGCAAATCGTGACGTGCTGCTTTTTTTCGTTTTTACTTATCCGTCCGCCCGGTGAGATAGTCCAGCGTGACGCGGTAATAGTCCGCCAGTTTGATTGCTGCCCACAGGGGCAGTTCTCTCTCTCCGCGTTCATATCGCTGGTAGACGGTCGGATGCATATTCAGAAGCAGGGCAATTTCCTTTTGCGTTTTGTCATGATCTTCCCGCAGATCCCGCACACGCTTGTAAACGTACATACAATAACCTCTTCAATAAAGCTTTTTCGGGAAGGGGCACGGGGGGACCCCTTTTGCAAAAGGGGTTCCCCCGTTATATTCATATCCTTTTCTTATTTCTCTTCCAGCAGCTTCTCGGCGCTGACGCAGCGGATGCAGAGACACAGAATTTCCGTGGCGCAACGCAGCTCATCAAGACCGGGGAAGGAGGGTGCGATCCGCAGGTTGCGGTCCCGGGGATCGCATCCGTAAGGGTACGTGGCACCGGCTTCGGTCAAAGCCACGCCCACGCTTTTTGCCAGTCGGTATACCCGGCGGGCACAGTCGTCCATGGTATTGAGGCTGACGAAATAGCCGCCCTTGGGCTTGGTCCAGTCGGCGATGCCCAAACCGCCCAGCTCTCTCTCCAGAATTTCGTCCACTGCTTCAAATTTCGGCCGCAGGATCTCGGCGTGCTTATGCATATGGGCACGGATGCCGTCCGCGTCGCCGAAGTATTTCACGTGGCGCATCTGATTGATCTTGTCAAAACCGATAGTCTGGGTGCCCAGAATCGGCTTGATCTGGTGAATGTTGTTTTCGCTTGCCGCCATGATGGCCACGCCGGAGCCGGGGAAGGAGATCTTGGAGGTGGATGCAAAATAGAAGATATTGTCTACCGTGCCGTTTTCCTCAGCCAGGGCAAAAATGTCTGCCAGCGGCACTTCTTCATCGTACAGTTCGTGTACAGCGTAGGCGTTGTCCCAGAAGATACGGAAATCCGGTGCGGCAGGAGGGAGAGATGCCAGTCCCTCCACCACCGCGTCGGAGTAGGTAACGCCCTCCGGGTTGGAGAATTTCGGCACGCACCAGATACCCTTTACGGAAGGATCGGAGCATACGTGCATGCGCACTTCTCTCATGTCCGGGCCCTCGGGTGTCATGGGGATCGGGATCATCTCAATGCCCAAAGCCCGGCAGATGGCGAAGTGGCGATCATATCCGGGAGAGGGGCAGAGGAATTTGATCCGTCCCTGCCGTCCCCAGGGCTCATAGCCGCCGCGGACGCCGAAGAGCATGCAGCGCACTACCGTGTCAAACATCAGATTCAGGGAAGAGTTGCCTGCCACGATGATCCGCTCCGGGGGGATGCCCAAAAGATCGGCGAACAGTTTTTTCGTTTCCGGCAGACCGTCCAGAATGCCGTAGTTGCGGCAGTCCAGACCGCTTTCGGAGAAGCAGTCGTCTGCGTGGGTGATAACGCCCAGCATGCCGGAGGAGATATCCAGCTGCTCCCGGCCGGGCTTGCCGCGGGTCAGATCGAGACGGATGCCCTTAGCCTTGTAGGCGTCCAGTTTTGCCCGCGCGTCATCGCGCAGTGCCGTAAGTTCGGATTTGTTCAGTTCAGACCACATCATGTAAATTTGCCTCGTTTTGCAATTTTTGATGCCGGAATGTTCAAAATGAACCGGCGCAATATGGGAATATTATACACCGTTTCCCTTAAAAATGCAAGTAGGGATGCGAAAAAATGCAAAATTTTTTTCGCATCCCACAAGGATATACGTGTATTTCCGTTCCGGCTTGTTACGTTTCCGGCTGGAAAAGCAGGATTTTTCCGTCAAAATGGATCCAGTCAGACAGCGGCGCGTAGGTGTCGCTCATGTCTGCGTCCAGAAGCACTTTGGTCAACTCTCCGTCATACACTCGGAGGCAGAGGGAGCCCGTGTCCAACATATCCTCGTAATACCAGATAATGCATGCGTCGCCGGTGTGTTCCATGCCCACCACGTTTTCGGAGAAGAAGGGAACAAACGCTTCGGCGGCGGTGTCTGCGCTGGCGATTACCGTTTCGGTGCCGTCTTTCAGCACCTTTTGTACTTCCAGGATGGAGTAATCCATGACGGTGTAGGTGTACAGACAGTCGTCGGTCACAGCGAGAATGCCGTTGCCGTTTTCCACCTCACGCACTTCACCGGAGGTGATATCGTAAAAGCCGTAGCCGATGGCCCATTCCAGACCGCCGATGGTGTATACAAGGGTGTCATTGCCCCAGAAGGCGGCGGGGGAGTAGGCGCGGATGTCCTGAATGGTCAGATCCGTGGCGGCATCGGTCATAATGACATTTTCCCGGATGAATTTGCCCACACCGGTGCCGTCCGTCAGCCAGATGCCGCCGCTGCCCCAGTTGTCGGTCATTTTATGGCAGGCGGAAAGAGTACCGTCGGCGGAGGTAATGTGCTGGGTTTCGTAACGGGCAAGCATCTGTTCAATGAGTCCTCCGTCCACTTCGGAAAGGGACAGCGCGTCCGGCGTACCGGTGAGGGACCAGCCCCGATAGCTTACCTCAGTGGGCGCGATGAGATAGAAAACGCCGTCAATGGTCATGACGCCCTGGGGCACGTCCGTGCCGGTGAGGGGATATTCCTTATCCAGCATTGTACCGCTTTCCATATCGCAGAAGGTGAGACGCATATTTTCTTTCATGTTCTCGCCGTTTATGTCCCAGATGGCAACGGGCAGATACTTATCCATGTATACCGCTTCACCGTGGGGCGTGGGAATCATAAACCGGTCTGCCGGGATGGCCACGTTCACAAGGGAAAACGTGCCGTCTTCGGAAACAACGGGCGGCTTTTCCGGATTGCAGGCGGTGAGCAGTACCGCTGTCAGAAGAAGTGCGAGGAAAGAGAGAATTCGTTTGTTCATGGGTAACTCCTTGTCCGTACGGTGAAAACCGTTTGTTTACGTGAATTTTTATCGGCCGCATCCCTGCAGGATGTCACGCCGGCGCATCTCTTTGTCCAGTGCGTTCTCCACCGCCCGTTTGTTCCGCACCCACAAAGGGGCGAGGAGCGACTCCCGGGGGGCATCGCCCGAGATGCGCGCAATTACCGTTTCCGGCGGGAGAAGGGAAAGCTGTCGGCACAGGATGTGTATATGCTCCTCCATGGAAAGGGGCGCGTAGTCTCCCGCTTCCCACAGAGCGGCAAGATCGGTGCCCCGAAGCACGCAGACGGCGTGGATCTTTACCATATCCGGCCGAAGAGCTGCCGCTGCTTTGACAGTTTCGATCATATCGTTGGGGCTTTCGCCGGGCAGTCCGTTCATCAGATGGAGACAGAGACGGATATTTCCGCCCGCCGCCCGCAGGCGGTTATAGCCATCGAGAAACGTATCGTGTCCGTATCCCCGGCGGATGCGGGTGAGGGTGGCATCATGCACTGTCTGCATGCCCAGCTCCACAAGCAGGGGGATTTTTTCAGAAATCTCCGTCAGCAGAGAGATTACCGCCGGCGGCAGACAGTCGGCTCTTGTGCCGATGGCAAGCATCCCGGCGCCGGGCAAGGCGGCACAGCGGAGATACAGCTCCCGGAGCGTGTCCGGGGCGGCATAGGTGTTGGTGTTCGCCTGCAGATAGGGGATCAGCACCGCGTCACCCCATTTTCTTTCCGCGATTTCCGCACCGCGCCGGTACTGCTCCTCAATAGAATCACCGAACGCGCCGGACGAGCCGCCGGCGCAGAACAGACAGCCATCCGTGCCGCACCGTCCGTCCTTGTTGGGACAGCTCATACGGGCGTCAAGGGAAATCCGTGCCGCTTTTTTACCGAACAGCGTGCGGGCAAAGTGATCGAAGGTGTGATACCGTTTGTTTGTGTGGGAATAGGGGAAAGGCTGCACGGCGCGCCTCCATTTGTAAAGAATTCATGAAGATTTGGCGGGAACGCTGCAAAGACGGCGGAAATCGTGTTATAATGTAGAAAAAGGGTGTCCGCGGGAAAATACACAATCAGTATACCACAAAACGAGCCACCCGTCAATGAAATTTTATGCTGTAAACAAAGAGGTGCACTATGGAACAGATCTACACCATACCGGTCAACGAGGCATTCGAAGCGTCTGCGGCGGATCCATCTCTGGGGTGTCCGTTCTGCCGGCTGTACAACAAGCTGGAGCAGGACGAGCTGGAACTGATTCTGGGCGCGTCCATGATGGAGCCGGATGTGCGGATAAAGACCAATGAACTGGGCTTCTGCCGGGATCATTTTGCGATGATGCTCCGCCGGCCGAAGCGCCTGCCCCTTGCGCTGATGCTGGAAAGCCATCTGGCGGAGCAGGGGAAGAACCTGGGGCGGGGCGGTCTGTTTCCCGGTAAAAACGGGGAGAATGCCGCGAAGAAATTTACCACCCTGGCCGGCTCCTGCTACATCTGCAGCCGGATCGAGTATAATTTTACCAGAATGCAGGAAACGGCGGCACTTCTTTGGGAGAATGATCCCGCATTCAAGGAAAAGGTGCTCTCTCAGCCTTTCTTCTGCCTGACCCATTACGCCGGCTTTGTGGCCGCGGCCAAAGAGCGTCTCGGCAGACGGGATTTCGGCGATTTTTACAAGGCAGTCTCCGAGCACGAGGGCGAATACATGGACGAGCTGCAAAAGGACGTAAGCTGGTTTGTGAAGAAATTCGATTACCGCTATGAGGATGAGCCCTGGGGCAACGCCAAGGACGCGCCGGAGCGCGCGATCGCGTTCCTGGCCGGCAGGATCCACGAGGAGCCGGAGGAGAATAAAAAATAAGACAGATGCGGGGGACCCCTTTTGCAAAAGGGGTCCCCCGTGCCTCTCCCGAAAACCTTTTGAAAATAT
>JAZQDY010000104.1:0-3813 GCA_045547015.1 Eubacteriales bacterium
ACCATCAACGATCTTGCCATCCATGGCATCGACATCGTAAAGCATATCACCGGCAAGAAGCTGGAGCGGATCGTGGCGGCAAGAACGTGGAACGCCTTTGCCGACAAGGAGCCGAACTTTGCGGACAGTGCCCAGTTCATGCTGGAACTCACCGGCGGCACCGGTGTGATCGCGGACGTTTCCTACGCCGCACCCGGCCCCATTATGTACTCCATGCCCCAGTACTGGCGGTTCACCTATTGGGGAACGAAGGGTATGCTGGAATATAACAGCGTGGAAGGCAACGTGGGCGGCGATATCAGCATGACGCTGACGGAAACGCAAGAGACGGTGCACGTGCCGGTGAAGGAAGTTACCCGCACGTATCTGGATTCCTTCCTGGACGAGATCGCCGGCAAGGTGTGCGAATTCACCACGGCAGAGGTGATTGAGTCCAGCCGTGACACCCTGACCATTCAGGCTGCCGCCAAGGCGTAATTCTTGAGAGGTACCGTAATTTTGCGGTACCTCTTTTTGTTGACAGCGGGGGAAAATCGTGGTATGATTACGATACTGTAATTCTGACGGCGGAGGAACGTGCTATGAATACACCGCACCCCAAATATACGGAGCTTCTGCAGGTGCAAAAAGCACTGCTGCAGGCGAAAAACGAAAAAACGGATTTTTACAACGGTATATACGATCGCTGGAAGAATCCCGTACTGACCCGGGCGCATATTCCGCTGATCTGGCAGTACGACGTGAATCCTGAAACCAATCCGCATTTTATGGAGCGGCTGGGCGTTAATGCGGTATTCAACGCCGGCGCTCTGGAATTGGATGGGAAATATTATCTGATCGCCCGCGTGGAGGGCAATGATCGCAAGAGCTTTTTCGCCGTGGCAGAAAGCGAAAGCGGCGTGGACGGCTTCCGATTCTGGGAGAAGCCGATCCTTCTCCCCGATACCGACCCTGCGGAAACGAACGTGTACGATATGCGTATCACGAAGCACGAGGACGGATGGATCTACGGCATCTTTTGCTCGGAAAGTAAGGATACGGAAAATCCCGATCTGTCCGCCGCCGTGGCGGCGGCAGGCATTGTGCGGACGAAGGATCTGAAAACCTGGGAGCGCCTTCCCAATCTGGTGACGCGGCGCAGTCCCCAGCAGCGCAACGTGGACCTTCTGCCGGAATTCGTGGACGGAAAGTATGCGTTTTTCACCCGCCCTATGGATGATTTCATCAACACGGGCAGCGGCGGCGGTATCGGCTTCGGCCTGTGTGAGGATATTACAAACGCCGTTATTGATGAAGAGATCATTACCTCCCCCCGGCGGTATCACACGATTACCGAGGCGAAAAACGGGGAAGGTGCCGCACCGATCAAAACGAGCAGGGGCTGGCTCCATATTGCCCATGGCGTCCGGAACACGGCCGCCGGCCTGCGGTACGTGATTTACGTATTTGTCACCGATCTGAAAGAGCCTTGGAAGGTCATTGCTGAGCCGGGCGGCTTTCTGATCGCACCGCGGGAAGGGGAGCGTGTGGGCGACGTTTCCAACGTCGTATTCACCAACGGTGCCATCGCCCGGGAAAACGGCGAATTGTATATTTACTATGCGTCCAGCGATACGCGTCTCCACGTTGCCACCACCACGGTGGGAAAAATGCTGGATTATGCGTTCCATACGCCGGCAGATCCTCTGCGCAGCCGGGATTGCGTACAGCAGAGGTGCGATCTCATCGAGCGGAATCTTGCGTATCTTTCCAGGGAGTAAGGACTGGATGTCCTTTATGGGATTTGCTCTGTGGGACAGAATCTTTTACATTGACAGCCACGCATGTTTGTGGTATAGTTAATATAACAAAAAAGAAGGAGTTGATCATTATGTCTGCGAGTATTTTTCTTTGTTTCGATTTGAATTTATCAAAATATATAAGGAGAGATAATGATCAAACTGCAAGGAGCCAAAAATTCCGCGATTGTATATGCGGACAGAATCGATAAACAAGCGAAAACACAAATCGCAGCTCTTCTGCGAAGTGAGGCATATGCGGACAGTAAAATCCGCATCATGCCGGATGTGCACGCCGGCAGAAATGTGCCGGTGGGCACAACGATGACGCTTTCGGGACGGGTCAGCCCGTCTCTTGTGGGGGTGGATATCGGCTGCGGCATGGAGACGGTGTTTCTGAAGGAACGTGATGTGGATCTTCAGAAACTGGACGAGGTTATACACGCTGCTGTCCCCTGCGGGGCAAAAATTCATGAAAGGGCAAAAGCGTTTTTTGATTTGGGCGGCCTGTACTGCCGGGACGGCGTGGACGAAGTGCGTGCACAGTGCAGTCTTGGCACGTTGGGCAGCGGGAATCACTTTATCGAACTGGATCGCTCAAAAAACGGTGATCTTGTGCTTGTTATTCATACAGGATCCAGACAGTTGGGCAGCGATGCCGCAGCGTATTATCAGGAGCAGGCATACCGTTACCAGTGCAAAAAAGCGCGCCGGCAAACAAGGCAGCAGGGGTACGGTTATGCAGAGGAAGAACGCTTCTGCAAATCTGTCCGGCGGGAAAGGAAAAACGGTCTGTCCGTCCGGCGGGAAGACGCTGTGCTGGAGGGGGATCTGTTTGAAAAGTACCTGCACGATTTGCACGTCATAACGGAGTTTGCCCATCGGAATCGGGAAACCATAGCGGCACGGATCTGTGAGGCTATGGGCTTTACGGTAAAGGAGCGTTTTTCCTGCATTCATAACTTTATTGATCCGACGTACGGGATTCTGCGAAAGGGTGCCATTTCGGCACGCCTTGGGGAGCGTGTGATTATTCCTCTTAATATGCGGGACGGTGCAATCCTCGGGACAGGACTTGGCAATTCTGCGTGGAATTTTTCCGCACCGCACGGTGCAGGCAGGGTGTGCAATCGGACCGATGCACAATATACCTTTACAGTAGAAGAATATCAGAAAGAAATGGCGGGGATTTACACGACAACGGCACAGCGCGGCTCGCTGGATGAATGTCCGATGGCGTACAAAGAACCGCAAACGATCCTGGACCGGATAAAGGAAACCGTTTCGGTTGAGGAAATCATAACACCGATCTATAATTTCAAATCCTGCTGAAACAGGTTTGGGCTCCGGCATCTTTCAGATACCGGAGCCCTTTTGCAATCCCGCTTAGTCTATGGTCTGCAAAAAAGATATTTTCGGCAGTTTTGTGTATGAATTCGAACCTTCGTAATTCATTAGTTGGATTTTTTGCTATCGTTAATATAGTTTCCGTTTTCATCCCTATTTATTGGAACAGCGGTAAGGCAAAAACGTAGACAATGGCACGGACAAGAGAGTTCTATTCTATATTTATCTTTTGCACCTCTGTATGTAAAATCTCCGCCACAACGAATTACTTCGCAATAAGTGAAAATTTCTGCCATAGCACGAGGACAAAACCCTTGAGGTGTTTCATATTCAAAATGAAAAACATCTCCCTTTTCCAATCCAAGTCTGCAATTTTCTGCTTCGCCTTCAATTACTTCTGCGTCGAAAGCCCAATCTTGAAAAATCCATTTTTTCATTTTGCGTTCTCCTTTGCGGTATTCAAGGATGCAATCAGCATTCTCTTAATTTCTTCAGCAAGAGAAAGGAGTTTATCAAAGTTATATTCTATCAGATTTGTTCTTTTCAGAAGCGTAAGCCAATAGATACTTTCGCTCGTTTCTTTGAGTGAAATATGGAGTTTGGATATAAAATCCGCTTTGCTGTTACCGTAAACTGCTTCATTTATGTTTGCACCTATGCTTGTTGCAGAACGAAGCAATTGTTTGGC
>JAZQDY010000105.1:0-2134 GCA_045547015.1 Eubacteriales bacterium
GGTCCTGCACTTTCGCGCGCCGCCAAGTCCTATGATCAAAAGCAGCGGGAAGTGAGCTTCGGGCTGTATGCCAAGATATGCATACGGAACGCATTCATCTCCCTCCTCAGAAAAGCAAAAGCATCCCGCGCCCGCAAGGAAAAAGCTAACCGACACACTCCCCGCCAGGTGGAGGATCCGCTTCTCTCCGTTATATCGGAGGAGGAGGCCGTGTCGCTGAAGGGCAAGATCCGTCAGGTTCTGTCTTCCTACGAGAACGAGATTTTCGAACAATATATAAGTGGCAGGCCCGTGAGGGATATTGCTGAAAGCGTCGGCCGATCGGAGAAATCTGTAAGCAATGCGGTTTACAGAATCCGCGTGAAGATCCGTGGCTTGCTGAAGCAGTGATTTGATATTAAATGCCGAAGGCATTTTTAATAGGTAAGCCCGAATAGCTTAAGTAGAGCGTTGGTTACAAAGGTGACGGTTGAAGTCCGTCGAGGGCAAAAAAATTTTATCCATATTTTTAAGCGAGGTTATTGAAATGTACCAGGACAAGACACTGACGTGCAAAGAGTGCGGCAACGAGTTCGTATTCACCGCAGGTGAGCAGGAATTCTACGCAGAGAAGGGCTTCCAGAACGAGCCCCAGAGATGCAAGGCATGCCGTGACGCACGCAAGAACGCAACCAAGACTCAGCGTGAGATGTTCACCACCGTTTGCGCTAGATGCGGCAAGGAAGCAAAAGTTCCTTTCCAGCCCACCAGCGACAGACCCGTATACTGCAGCGAGTGCTTTGCAGCTATCAAAGAACAGCAGTAATTTCTTTGTACGCGTAGTATAAATAACAGAAGATGCGGATTTCCGCATCTTCTTTATTTTTTGCCGAAAAAACGGGAATTCTCCAGTGATTTCCGCATAAAAATCTGAAATAATATGTACAAAGAGATTATTTTGTGGTATAATGGGCATAACCGGAACTGTTTTTTCACGCGGATTTGCCAAAGATCTGCCGAAATACAGAATTTAAGGGAAAGATTGCGTTTGCAATAATCAGTGTATGGATAACTATTCAAATAAGAAATTCAATAAAAACAAAAAATATCCCCCGAGCGGTAACCGCCGTCCCGGCTACGGGGCCAAGCAGGATCGCCGTCCCGGTGGGGATATGCCGGCTGCGGCACCGGAGAATATCGTTTCCGGACGAAATTCTGTCCGAGAACTTCTGAAATCCGGCCGCTCTGTGGACAAGATCTTCGTTCGCACCGGTGATCGCGAGGGGTCGATTACAGTGATCGTCGCTGAAGCGATCCGCATGGGGATCCCCGTCATCGAGGTGGATGGCTCCAAGCTGGACGCCATGACTTGCGGCTCCCATCATCAGGGTGTGGCTGCCATGGCCGCAGAAAAACAGTACGTGGATCTGGAAACTATCGTGAATATTGCCCGCGAGCGGGGTGAAAAGCCCCTGGTGGTGGTCTGCGACGGTATCGAGGATCCCCACAATCTGGGCGCGGTGATCCGCTGTGCGGAGTGTGCCGGTGCCCACGGCATCGTATTGCCCAAGCGGCACGCGGTAGGTCTTACCCCCGTGGTAACGTCCGCATCGGCCGGTGCTTTGGAGCATATGGCGGTAGCCAAGGTGCAGAACATCACCGCCGCTATTGAAAAGCTGAAGGAATTGGGCCTGTGGATATTCACCGCCGAGGCAGGCGGAACTCCTTATTACGAAACGGATTGGAACTGCGGCGCTGCCGTTGTTATGGGCAGCGAGGGGCAGGGCGTCAGCCGTTTGGTGAAGGAAAAGAGCGATTTCATTGTTTCAATCCCCATGTACGGAAAAGTCAATTCCCTGAACGTATCCACCGCTGCGTCGGTGATTCTTTGCCATGCTGCCCGTATGCAGCGCACCTAAAAACTTAGATGAATGGATGAGTGATTATGAGTGACAAATTCAGATCCGCATCGAATGAACCGGCAAACACTCCCTCTGCCGGTTCTTTGAAGGAAAAACTGAGCGGTACCTCTGCCCCCGACTCCGGCGTCAGCGGAGATCTGGATATTCAGGATCTTCTGAAAAAGTATCTCCCGGAATTTGCGGAGGAGGAAGTGACCGAGGCGGACCCGGCTGAGGAGATTTCCGATGCGGTC
>JAZQDY010000106.1:0-8995 GCA_045547015.1 Eubacteriales bacterium
TAGAGTATTTGTGAGAAAGATACTCGTGTATGAAAAAGAGGTCAAGTATTCACGGACGGCGGGCAATCCCATTGTGATATACTTCACCTTTCAGCCGAACTCGGACTGATACGGGATAGGGTAGTATAGAATGGGCAAAAAAAGTATATACCCGGAAGCCATTATGACTTCCGGGTATATACCAAAGTTTAATTCTTCGTTAAGGATAGCGCACTAATGGGCGGCATCCTTTTTGCTATACTGTCATTTTCCAACTACCGCTTGTGCATAGCGGACGGCTTCCATGGCATCTTTGGCGTATTTGTCCGCCCCCATTTTGTCGGCGTATTCCTTCGTCAAGACCGCGCCGCCTACCACCGTTTTGCAGAACGGGGCTTTTTCTTTCAGCAGCCGGACAGTTTCCTCCATGGCAGGGGCCGTGGGGGTCATCAGCGCACTGAGTCCGGCAAAATCGGCGTGGGATTTGAGCACCGCCTCCACTACCGTGTCGGGCGGCACGTCCTTGCCCAGATCGATCACGTCAAAACCGTAATTCTCCAGCAGCAGTTTTACGATGTTTTTGCCGATGTCGTGAATGTCACCGTGTACGGTAGCGATGACGAACGTACCCTTGCCGGCCGGGCGTTCTTTGCCTGCCATGTGGGATTTGATGGCCTCAAAGGCACTTTTTGCGGCTTCCGCACTCATGAGAAGCTCCGGCAGATAGACCGTTTTCTTTTCAAAGCCTTCGCCCACCGTGTTCAAGGACGGGATGATCTCGCCGTTTACGATATCCAGGGGAGCCGTGGTGCGGAGAAGCTCTGCCGTGATCTCATGCGCTTTCCCCGTCATGCCCTTCCGGATGGCCTTCTGCAGTTCAGAGGCGTACTGCTCCGGGGATTTCTGCTCCGCGGGCAGAGACGTGCCTGGCGTGGCGGCGGCAAGGGACGGCGCCATACGGATGTAGTCCGCACAGTTTTCATCCAGCCCCTTCAGTGCCCGGTACGTGTAATAGGTTTTCATCATGTCCGCCGAATAGGGATTCATAATCGCGGCGGAAAGTCCGTTTTCCAGCGCCAGGGCGAAAAACGTGCCGTTGACGGCGTCCCGGTTGGGCAGACCGAAGGAAACGTTGGAAACACCGAGAGAGGTGTGACAGCCCAGCTCCCAGCGGATCCGGCGCAGGGCAGTGAGGGTAGCAAGGGCGGCGGTACTGCCCGCACTGACCGTCATGGCCAGTGTGTCAAAAATAATATCCTTTTTGTCGATGCCGTATTCGGCGGCTTTTCTCAGAATCTTTTCCGCAATGGCAACCCGGCCGTCTGCCGTCGCCGGAATACCGTTTTCGTCCAGCGTCAGTGCCACGGCCACGCCGCCGTATTTTTTCATCAGCGGAAAAACGGCGTTCATGCTTTCTTCCTTACCGTTTACGGAGTTAATCAGTGCCTTGCCGTTGTAGCGGCGGAGGGCGGCTTCCATGGCGGCGGTGTCGGCGGTGTCGATCTGCAAGGGCAGATCCAGCACGGTCTGCAGCTCCGTCACAGCGGTGGTGAGCATGGCGGTCTCGTCGATATCCGGCAGTCCCACGTTTACGTCCAGAATGTGGACGCCCTTTTCCTGCTGATTTATTCCTTCTGTCAGGATGTAGTTGATATCGTTTTCGATCAGTGCCTGCTTGAAGCGCTTTTTGCCTGTGGGATTGATTCGTTCTCCGATGAGGATCGGTTCTTTGTCAAATTCTACCGCGTGGGTGTAAGAGGAGACGACGGTGCGGCCTTTCGGCGTGATGGGCAAAGGCAAAAGGGACGCTGTCTCCTCGGTAAGGGCACGGATGTATTCGGGCGTGGTGCCGCAGCAGCCGCCTACGGCGCGTACGCCTTTTTTGACCAGTTCGCCCACTTCCCGGGCAAAATCCCGGGGCGTTACGTCAAAAACGGTCTTGCCGTTCTCCATTTTCGGGAGTCCCGCGTTGGGCTGCAGAACCACCGGGACGGAGGCACAGGCAAGCAGTTCCTCAATCACGCCGCACAGCTGCTTCGGACCGAGGGAGCAGTTGGCACCGATGGCGTCCGCGCCCATGCCTTCGAGAAGGGCGGCCATGGCGGCAGGAGACGCACCGGTCATCAGTTTTCCGTCCGCGCCGTAGGCGTTGGTGACGATCACGGGCAGATCGGCGTTTTCCCGGGCGGCAAGCAGGGCCGCCTTCGTTTCGTAGGCGTCGTTCATGGTTTCGATCAGGATCAGATCCGCCCCGTATTTTTTGCCCAGGCGTACGATTTTTGCAAACAGGGACACCGCATCCTCAAAATCCAATTCACCCAGGGGCTTCAGCAGCTTGCCTGAGGGACCGATATCCAGAGCGATGAATTTTTCCTGAGGAGCCCTGCTTTCTTTACGAGCAGCATCCGCGTTTTGGATTGCTGCACCGATGATGGCATCCAGCTCTTCCTCGGAGAATTTGAGGGTGTTTGCTCCAAAGGTATTGGCGGTGGCAACGTGACTGCCGGCATCAAAATACGCCTTGTGAATGGCAGTGATGACCTCCGGATGGGTAAGATTCCACCGCTCCGGCAGCTCGCCCGGGGTGAGTCCTTCTGCCTGCAGCAGGGTACCCATGCCGCCGTCCAGACGGACGATATTGGTTTTCAGAAATTCAGAAAAGTTCATAGAATACCTCAAAGGATGGTTTTTCATTATAGCGGTAATCCCAGAAAAGCAGTGACGGATTTGGAGGGGGACATGGAAAGGCTGTCGTTCAGAGTGAGCCCGATCTCCCTCTGCGGATGCAGTACGGCAAAGATCTCTTTCTGCACGGAAAGGGGCAGATCTCCGTAGCCGGGGCTGAATCGGGGACGGGGACATGTGTTGTATCGGGCGGCAATCTCCTCGCAGAACCGATCGCACACCGCCTCGATCCGCTCCGCGCCGATTGCCTGAAAGAGCAGTGCCTTTGCCGGGGCGATCCGGCTGTATCGCTGGATCAGCCGATCCGGGGCCAGCCCGGCGGTGGCGGCGAAGAGAATGACATGCCGGCATCCGGCAAGATTTTTGGACAGGTGCCGGGAGTCAGCGGAAAACACGCCGAAATCGCATATGGATTCCGAGATGGAAAGGGGCAGTTCTGCATAGCACACCTGTCCGGTGCATCTTCCTTCTGTTTCCGAAAGACATTCGTCCAGCAGTGCTGCTGTGCGTCCGTCGCCGCAGGCAGATCCCGCATACCGCAGAATCTCCGCTTTATTCACAGGCGGATCGGAAAAGGACATTTTCAGAACGGTGACGCTCATTTTTTCAGTATATCCGAAAGATTTGCCTGAATCTTTTCGGCTACGTCCGGCTTGTTCATGGAATATACGTGCACGTTGGTAATGCCGTTGGCGTACAGATCGATGATCTGATCCGTGGCGTAGGCGATGCCGGCCTGCTTCATGGCGGCGGGATCGGAGCCGAATTTGTCTACCAGGCTCTTGAAACGCTGGGGAACAAAGGAGCCGGAAAGCGCAATAGCACGGGCTATCTGATTGCCGTTGGTGATGGGCATGATGCCGGGAACGATAGGCACGGTGATGCCTGCCTCCCGGATTTTATAGAGGAAATTATACAGAAGATTGTTGTCGAAAAACATCTGCGTGGTAAGAAAATCGCATCCGTCGTCTACTTTCTCTTTAAGACGGAGGATATCGTCTCGCTGATTTTCGCTTTCCGGGTGGATTTCCGGATAGCAGGCACCGCCGATGCAGAAATCTCCGCCCGCTTCCTTCAGTTCCCGTATGAGATCAATGGCGTGCCGGTACGCCCAGCCGCTGCGGTCGGCGTTTTTCAGATCGGCGGGGATGTCGCCCCGTAGTGCCATTACGTTGGAAAGCCCTGCCTCTTTAATCTGCCGGATCTTTTCCCGCACCGTTTCCCGGGTGGAGGAAACGCAGGTAAGGTGTGCGAGCGTGGGAACCCCGTACATCTCTTTGATATTCTTGGCAATATCCAGCGTGTATTTGCTGGTACCGCCGCCGGCTCCGTACGTAACGCTCATGAAAGCCGGACGGAGTTTGGCAATCTCCTCCGTAGCCGTTCTGACGCTGTCAAAGCCCGTTTCGGTTTTCGGCGGGAATACTTCAAAGGAGAGGGACAGTGTGCGCTCTTTCAGCAAATCGATAATTTTCATGGGTCACGTCCTTTCGGTGTTTGATACTTCATTATACACCCGCACAGCCGGGGGAATCAAGGGATTTTTTGAAAGAATACGCGGATTCATAAGAAAAACTGCCGAAGCGGTACGCCCGGCAGTTTTTGCATCAGAAAATTTTATCGGGATTGAGAATTCCCTTGGGATCAAAGACGGCTTTTATGCCGCGCATCAGCTCTATGGATGCCGGATCGGCCGATTCGTACAGGTACGGCTTTTTCGCGTAGCCGATGCCGTGTTCGCCGGAAACGGCGCCCGCAAGAGCGTGTGCTTTTTTATACATGGCATCCATAGCCTGTCCCAACTTTTGCTGCCAATCCGTCTCGGACAGATCGTCCTTCAGCACGTAGATGTGCAGATTGCCGTCGCCGGCGTGGCCGAAGCTCTTGATGCGGATGCCAACTTCTTTTTGCAGTTCATGGGAGAATTCCACCATTTCGTGTACCCGATTGCGGGGAACAACCACGTCCACCTCGTCCATCTCCGTGGTGGAGGACTTGATGGCCTCCAAAAACGCACCTCTTGCTTTCCAGATGGATTCGTCTCTCTCCTCCGTGTCGGAAATGTAGATGTCGGGCGCACCTTCGGCGAGACAGATTTCCGCTACGTTTTCGTAATAGGTTTCGATTTCTTCCCGGCTGTTGCCGTCGAATTTGAGGAGCAGATAGGCGTCTGCACTGCTGTCCGGGAATTTCCGTCCCAGATAACTTTCGCTGTCCAGAATAACCTCCCGCTGCATAAATTCGATGGCGGTGGGAACGCATTTGGATTTAATGATTTTCGGTACGGTGCCGATCGCTTTTTCAAGAGAAGGGAAGGGGATGAGCAGGCTGATGGTTTTCCGGGGCAGGGGGATCAGCTTCAGGATGGCCTTGGTAATGACGCAAAGGGTTCCCTCTGATCCTACGATCAGATCTTTCAGTGCGTAGCCGGAGCTGTTTTTCACGATTTTTCCGCCCAACTGCAGGATCCGTCCGTCGGTGAGAACTACCTCCAGTCCCCGTACGTAATCCCGGGTAACGCCGTATTTTACCGCGCGCATGCCGCCGGCATTGGTGCTGATATTGCCGCCGATGGTGGCGGTTTTTTCACCTGGATCCGGCGGATACAGAAGCCCGTTTTCCTCGGCAAAGGCGGCAAGTTCCATAAGCAGAACGCCCGGCTCCACTGTTACGGTGAGATTTTCCTCATCCAGTTCCAGAATACGGTTCATCATGGTGAAATCCAGTACGATGCCGCCCCGCATGGGAACGCACGCACCTACAAGGCCGGTGCCGCCTCCCCGGGCGGTAACGGGGATTTCGTTTTCATAGGCGTATTTCATAATCCGGGAGACTTCATCCGCCGAGGTTACTTTTATCGCAATATCGGGGAAATGACGGGTGCTGCTCAACTCGTCCCGGGAATAATCCTCGTTGATTTTTTCGCCGAAGCAGACTCTTTCTCCGTCGCCGATGATGTTTTTAATATCCAGATAATTCTTTTCAGAGAACATACTCATTCTCCTTTCAGCTTCTTTATGAGAAGCGGCACGACCTCGTACAGATTGCCTACGATGCCGTAATTGGCGAATTTGAAAATGGGAGCGTTTTCATCGGTGTTGATGGCGATGATGCAGTCGGAATTGCGCATACCTACCGCAAACTGGATAGCACCGGATACACCGCAGGTAATAATCAGTCTGGGGCGTACCGTTTTGCCGCTGAGACCGATCTGCCGGGAGGGCTCTACCCAGCCGGATTCCGCCATGGGACGGGTGGCGGCCAGTTCACCGCCCAAAAGGGATGCCAGCTCTTCCAGCATGGCAAGATCCTCTTTGGCTTTTATGCCGCGTCCGGCTACAACAAGCACGGAGGCGCTTTCAATGGTTTTCATCTTCGGTTTCGGATTGACCGCCAGGACTTCCATAGCGGAGGTGAGTTTTTCCTCTGCAATCCGGCAGCGGATGATTTCACCTGCGGCTGTTTCTGTCCGTGCCGGGGCTTCCATAATCTTATACCGGACGGTGGCAAGCTGGGGACGGTTGTTCGGTGTATGGATTTCCGCCATAATATTGCCGCCGAACGCCGGTCGGATCTGGATAAGATCCGTATTCTCTGCGATGTCCAGCACCGTGCAGTCCGCAGTAAGACCGGTGCGGAACCGGGCGGCAACCCGGGGTGCCAGCTGTCGGCCTACGGCGGTGGCCCCTACCAGAATGGCGCAGGGCTTGACGTTGTTGATAAAATCTTCAAAGACGGCGGTGTACGGTTCAGTGACGTAGTGGGCAAGTTTTTCATTTTCATACAGATACACCGCGTCCACGCCGTAGTGAAGCAGTTCCTCCGCTGCGGCATCGATCCTGTCTCCCATAAAGACACAGTACACCTTCTGCCCGATCTTGTCTGCCAGTTCCCTGGCTTTGCCGATCAGCTCAAAGGTAACGGGATGAATGACGCCCTCCTCGTGATCCACGTACACGGCGATGCCCTGCCACTGGGATTTGTCAACGGCAGCTGCCGTTTCCTCTTCGATCTCTACTGCACCTGCGGGTCCTTTTTTCTGACACAGCTTGCACATCTTGCAGGCGGCGCTTACGGAGATTTTTCCGTCAGCATATTCCAAAGCGCCGAAGGGACACAGTTTCAGAAAAGAGGGAATATCCGAAATCTTTTCCTTATGAATAATCAGTTTTGACACGATTTTCCCTCCCTTACATCAGTTTCAGACCGATGATTTTTTCGTGAATGCGGTCTGCCAGCACCGCGGGTGTATCTTTCCACATTTCGTGATCTGTATGGCTTTCCGGCGGGAAAATGCGCTGTACCTTCGTGGGTGAGCCGTCGAGGCCGAAGTTTTTCGGGTCGCTGTCCGCAAGGTCCGCCGCGGTGATTTCCGTGATGGGGCGGTCGGCGCTTTCCTTTTTCTTTATGTAAGAGGGAAGCCGCGGCTGGAAAATGTCCTTTTCCACACTGATTACGCAGGGGAACTGGATCTTTGCTGTCTGAAGCGCGGTGGGAATATCCATTTTCACGGTTATATCTTTTTCTGTAATTTCATCAATGGAAACAATGTTGGCGATAGAGGGAATCCCAAGCCATTCTGCCATTTCCGGCCCTACCTGCGCGGTATCACCGTCGGTAGTTTGTTTGCCGCAAAGGATCAGATCGTAATCCCCCAGCGAGCGGATGCCCTCTGCCAGCGTGTAGCTGGTGGCAAGCACGTCTGCACCGGCAAATTTGCGGTCGGTGAGAAGATATCCTTCGTCCGCCCCCATGGAATACGCCTCACGGATGATGGCTTTGGCCTGGGGCGGTCCCATGGTGATTACCTTTACGGTGCCGCCCATGTTCTGCCGAAGCTGCAAAGCGGTTTCCAGCGCGTACAGATCGTACGGATTCATTTTGGAATCCACGCCGCTTCGTTTTAAGACGCCGGTGACCGGATCCACTTCAACCTTGTTTGTCCCGGGCACCTGTTTTATGCATACGATAATATTCATGAAAAATATCTCCAGATTGGGATAATTTTGTTACAACAGAGAGATTATAACATGTTTGTTTCCACAAGTCAACCTTTTATCACGGAGTTTCTTTTGTATATTTTGTAAATTTTATCGATTTGATTTTGTGCGCCGGGACAAATAGTTAACAATGCGGGACATCTACTTGCGCGCGGCGGAAAAAGAGTTTATAATTATGGAAAGACAAGTCAGAAAAGGGTGACGGATATGCCGATTCAATCGAAACTCAACGATTATTATATTACCGTATCCGATGAGCACGTGTCCCTTTCGGTGTACTGGTTTCGCTCTGTTCTTGCGGAGAAAGAGAGTCTGCTGGTACAGAATTCCAGACACCGATTTTTCGAGCTCCATTACGTGCTGGCCGGCGCACTTCGCCTTCGGCTGGAGGGGGAAGAACGGTATCTGTCTGCCGGTATGTTTATCATGATTCCACCCAAGTGCGTACATGAGATTACCTGGGCGGAGGAGGGGACGGAAAAACTTGTCTTCGGCTTTGATGCCCAGGCGAAAACCGATGCTGTGGCACGCCGGCTCTGGCGCGTGGACGGGCAGTGTGTTCCGGAAACGAAGGCAATGCGCGCGCTTGCCGAAATTCTCCTTCATACGGAACACGAGGATACGGAACTTCGCGGAATTCAGATCCGTTGTCTGACGGAGGCGTTCTTTTTGGAGGCGCTGTCCCTCATCGTTCCGGGGGATCCCGAGGAAACCCCGGTGCCTGCTGAGAAAAAAGCCTGCTCCAACCGGGAACTGGCGGATCGATTGCAGAAAGCCATTGCTGAAGGTGTACGCGGCGGCAATGCCTCTGTGTCATGGCTTGCCGACCGTTTGTATATCAGCCGGCGGCAGCTCCTGCGGTTCTGCCAGGAAAAATACGGAAAGACGCCCAGTCAGATGATCGAGGATGAAAAACTGAATTTCATCCGGGAGATTCTGGCAACAACCGACCATACCCTTTCGGAGATCGCCTTTCTCACCGGCTTTTCCAGCGAACATTCCCTTATCCGCTTCTTTCGGGAGAGAGAGGGATACACACCTCACGTTTACAGAAAAAATGCAACTATGTAAGAATAAATCAAGGAGAAACAGAAATGGAGTTTTTAAAGAAGAAAGACGCCGTACCCGGCGCGTATCCTACGATGATTACCCCTTATACCGAGAAGGGCACGGTGGATTTTGAAGCCATCGATGCACTTGTGGAGTGGTACTGGAAAAACGGATGTGCCGGTATTTTTGCCTCCTGCCAGTCCAGCGAGATCCATTTTATGGCGGAGGACGAACGGGTTGCCATTGCGGATCGGACGAAAAAAGCGGCGGACGCTTTGGCC
>JAZQDY010000107.1:0-28381 GCA_045547015.1 Eubacteriales bacterium
CACCCTTCAGTGTGGTAGGAATGCCTACATCTTCTGCCAGCTTGCGGACAGCATCCACCGCAGCGGTGCGGTATTCCTCCTGACTCATGGCATCTACGCCGGCAACACCCATAGCGCGGGCGATTTCCCGGTATTTTTCACCGGTGCAGGGGGCGTTATACGCCATAACTGTGGGAAGAAGCGTAGCGCACGCCTTACCGTGGGGCATATCGTAGTAAGCGGACAGCGTGTGTGCCATAGAGTGGTCAACGCCCAGCCCTACGTTGGAGAAGCCCATGCCGGCCACGTACTGACCGAGTGCCATGCCTTCCCGTCCGTCAGGATCGTTTTTCACAGCGGCGCGGAGGGAGCGGGAGATGATTTCGATGGCTTTCAGATGGAACATATCAGACAGTTCCCAAGCACCCTTTGTGATGTAGCCTTCGATAGCGTGGGTCAAAGCGTCCATGCCGGTGAAGGCAGTAAGGGAAGCGGGCATAGTTGCCATCATGTCGGGGTCCACAACGGCTACAACGGGAATATCGTGGGGATCCACGCAAACGAACTTACGCTTTTTCTCCACATCGGTAATTACGTAGTTGATGGTAACTTCAGCGGCCGTACCGGCAGTGGTGGGAACGGCGATAGTGGGAACGCAGGGATTCTTCGTGGGGGCAACGCCCTCCAGGCTGCGTACGTCTGCGTATTCCGGGTTGGTAATAATGATGCCGATGGCTTTGGCCGTATCCATGGAGGAGCCGCCGCCGATGGCGATAATGTAGTCAGCACCGGAAGCCTTGTAAGCGGCTACACCGGACTGTACGTTTTCGATAGTAGGGTTCGGCTTGATGTCAGAAAAGATTACGTAGGGGAGCTTTGCGGCATCCAGCACGTCGGTTACTTTTGCAGTAACGCCAAATTTAATCAGATCGGGATCGGAGGTGATGAATGCTTTTTTGAGTCCGCGGGCGGCGACTTCCGCCGGGATGTTCTGGATGGCACCTTTGCCATGATAGGAAGTTTCATTCAGGATAAAGCGGTTTGCCATGGATAGATCCTCCAATAATAAGATAATGAGATGTTTCCTCAACAATTATTATACTTTTCCGGAGGTGAAAAATCAAGAGATTTTTTACGAAGTTCTGCAACCGGGCAAAAGGAGAAAAATAACGGTAAGAATCTTGCAAATTCGGACAGAATATGGTATACTGTTCCCGGTGAGTTCGAAACCTTCCTCACCTAAAACAAAACTAAAGGAGCAAATATCTATGACTAACCGAGCAAAGAGGATCCGTTTTTTGTCTCATGCCGCTTTTATTGCGGCGCTGTACACCGTACTTACGTTTCTGTCCGCTGCCTGCGGACTAGCCAGCGGCGTGATTCAGATACGTCTATCCGAGGCGCTGACCGTTCTGCCTGCGTTTACCCCGGCGGCCATCCCGGGATTGTTCATTGGCTGTCTGTTGTCGAATCTGCTTACCGGCAGCTTGCCATGGGATGTGGTATTCGGCTCGCTGGCAACACTGCTGGGCGCATTTGGCACATACTTTCTGTGCCGCTGTTCCTCGTGGCTGGCACCGCTTCCGCCGATTTTGGCAAACGTCTTGATTGTGCCGGCCGTGCTGCAGCGTGTTTATGGCGCACCGGAGTCCTATCCGTTTCTTATGCTGACTGTGGGAATCGGTGAGATGATTGCGGCAGGAGTTTTAGGAATGTGCGTGTACCGCGGCGTTGCGCGGACGAAACTGTTTAAATGAAATACGAAAAAGTGCATCCGCTTAACGGATGCACTTTTTGCTTTTGTCTAATATTATTCCAGTTCAAATGCGCCGGTGTACAGCTGATAGTATGTGCCGCGCTGGGCGAGAAGTGTTTCGTGATTGCCGCGCTCAATGATGCGGCCGTGATCCAGTACCATGATTACGTCGGCGTTCATGATAGTGGAAAGACGGTGAGCAATAACGAATACCGTGCGTCCTTCCATCAGTTTATCCATGCCGCGCTGGACGATGGCTTCCGTACGTGTGTCAATGGAGGAGGTAGCTTCGTCCAGAATCATTACCGGCGGATCGGCAACGGCTGCCCGGGCGATGGCGATAAGCTGCCGCTGACCCTGGGAAAGATTGGCGGCGTTGTTTTTCAGCATGGTATTGTATCCGTCCGGCAGACGGGTAATGAAATCGTCCGCGCCGGAAAGCTTCGCGGCGTTGATGCAGTCTTCATCCGTAGCATCCAATCGTCCGTAACGGATATTATCCATAACCGTGCCGGAGAACAGGTTGGTTTCCTGCAGAACGATGCCCAGAGAACGGCGGAGGTCCGCTTTTTTGATTTTGTTGATATTGATGCCGTCGTAGCGGATTTTGCCGTCGGCAATATCGTAGTAACGGTTAATGAGGTTGGTGATGGTGGTCTTACCCGCACCGGTGGCACCCACGAACGCTACCTTCTGTCCGGGCTCTGCATATACGGAGACGTCGTGGAGAATCTGCTTGCCCTCCTCGTAGGCAAAATCCACCTCGTTCAGCCGTACGTCGCCCCGGAGCAGGGTGTAGGTCAGCGTGCCGTCGGAATGAGGATGCTTCCATGCCCATAAACCTGTACGATCAGCGGTTTCAGTGATCGAGCCGGTGGCATCCACCCTTGCATTGACCAGCGTAACGTAGCCCTCATCCGTTTCCGGCTTTTCATCCATCAGAGCAAAGATACGGCCGGCACCTGCCATTGCCATGGCAACGGAGTTGATCTGCTGGGACAGGGAGTTTATGTTGCCGGTGAACTGCTTTGTCATATTGAGGAAGGGAATGACGATACTGATTTCCAAAGCCTTGCCGGAAAGGCTGAGGTTCGGCACATTGGTGATGAGCAGAATACCGCCCACCAGTGCGACCAGCACGTACAAAATATTACCGATGTTCATGATGATAGGCCCCAGCATATTGGCGAAGGCATTGGCGCGGCGGCTGTCTTCATACAGCGCGTCGTTCACCTTGTCAAAGGCTTCTTTCGTCTCTTCTTCGTGGCAGAATACCTTGACGACCTTCTGACCGTTCATCATTTCCTGCACGAATCCCTCCGTGGCGCCCATGGATTTTTGCTGACGCATAAAGTATTTGGCAGAGCCGCCGCCCACTTTCTTGGAAACAAGCACCATGGCGGAAACGCCGGCGAGCACCAATATGGTGAGCCAGCCGCAGAAATAAAGCATGATGGAGAGAACCACTGTGATAATCATGCCGGACTGGAGCAGCTGGGGCAGTGTCTGGGAAACAAGCATGCGGAGCGTGTCGATATCGTTGGTGTAATGGCTCATGATATCGCCATGGGCGTGGGTGTCAAAATAACGGATCGGCAGATTCTGCATACCTTCGAACATCTTGATACGCATTTTGCTGAGAAATCCCTGGGTAATATAGGCCATCAGCTGGGTGTAGGTGATAAGGGATAAAAGGGAGAGGGCGTACAGGCAAACGAGAATGATAAGCAAAGGAACGATCTCTGCCTTGGCCGCTGCCCAGTTTCCGCTTTCTACCCACCGCTCCACGGCCGCGATGACATTTTGCATGAAAATAGAAGGGATGGAGCTGACACCGGCGGAAAAGAGGATACACAAACCGGTGACAGGAACCAGAACGGGATAAAAATGAAACAGAAGTTTTACGAGACGGATCAGAACGCGGGGATCCATTTTGGGACGGCTTTTGCCGGGAGACGGCACATTTTTGGCATCTGTCTTACTCATCCTTCATTCCTCCCTTCGTCTGCTGTGTATAGACCTCGCGGTAAATGGGCGAGGTGTTGAGAAGTTCTTCGTGAGTGCCCACGGCGGAAATCCGTCCGCCGTCCATAACCAGGATCTTGTCCGCATCCTCTACGGAAGCTACGCGCTGGGCGATGATGATCTTCGTGGTTTCGGGGATGAATTCTTTCAGCCCCCGGCGGATCAGTGCATCAGTTTTCGTATCCACGGCACTGGTGGAGTCGTCCAGAATCAGAATCTTAGGACGTTTCAGAAGGGCACGGGCGATGCACAGGCGCTGCTTCTGACCGCCGGATACGTTGGTACCGCCCTGTTCAATATGGGTGTCGTAGCCGTCGGGGAATGCCCGGACGAATCCGTCTGCCTGGGCGAGACGGCAGGCTTCTTCCAGTTCTTCATCGGTGGCGTTTTTATTACCCCAGCGGAGATTCTCTTTCACGGTACCGGCAAAAAGTACGTTTTTCTGCAGTACTACGGCTACGCTGTCGCGGAGCACGTTCATATCGTAATCCCGTACGTCCACGCCGCCCACGCGTACGGTGCCTTCCGTGGCATCATACAGACGGGAAATCAACTGCACCAGCGTGGATTTGCTGGAACCGGTACCGCCGATGATGCCCACCGTCTCACCGGAGGCAATCTGCAGGTGAATATCGGACAGGGCGTATTTTTCGGCGCGCGCCGAATATTTGAAGGAGACACCGTCGAAATCCACGGAGCCGTCAGCCACTTCGGTCACAGGGTTTTCTGGATTCCGCAGAGTGGGCTCTTCCTTGAGCACCTCTACGATACGGCGGGCGGATTCTGCGGAAAGAGTAATCATTACGTAGATCATGGACAGCATCATAAGGGACATCATGATCTGCATACCGTAAGTAAGCATAGCAGAAAGCTGACCTACGTCAATGTACGAACCGTGGGAGCTGACGATCAGATTGGAGCCGAAGAACAGGACGAACACCATAATGAGATTCAGACACGCCTGCATCAGCGGGTTGTTGAAGGCAACAATCCGCTCCGCACTGGTGAAGTCCTTGCGGATTTCTTCCGAGGCGGAACCGAATTTTTCCTTTTCGTATTCTTCCCGAACGAATCCCTTTACCGCACGCATGGCCATTACGTTTTCTTCGATGGACTCATTCAGCCGATCGTACTTGCGGAATACCCGGGTGAAAGCGGGCATGGCTTTGCGGGCAATGAAGAGCAGACCGAATGCGAGAACCGGTACAGCAACCACAAAAACGGTGGAGAGCGCACCGCCCATGGTGTATGCCATGATGATGGCGAATATGAACATGAACGGAGAGCGGATGGCTGTACGGATTATCATCATGTAAGACATCTGTACGTTGGAAATATCCGTGGTCAGTCTCGTTACCAAAGAGGAGGAAGAAAATTTGTCGATATTGTCAAAAGAATAGGTCTGGATCTTGTAGAAAAGATCGTGCCGGAGATTGCGGGCAAATCCGGCGGATGCCTGCGAGGCGGTGACGGCGGCACAGGCACCGAGCGTCAGGGAAAGAACAGCAAACAGTGCCATGATTCCGCCATTTACGAGAATGGTGGAGAAGTCACAGCCGGCCTTGATCTCATTAATCAGATTGGCGATAATGTAGGGAAGAAGACATTCGATAATTACCTCGCCGATAATGAGAACCGGTGTGAGGATCGATGGCTTTTTGAATTCCCGTATGGATTTTGCTAAGGTTTTGAACATGAAAATGTACTTCCTCCTTTATGAATTGTCAATGGTGCTTTCCGCCCGTTTGATTCCGTCCAGAACGGTTGTGAGCGCCAGGCGGTACGATTCGGTGCGGCTTGTGTTGCTGTGGCTGAAGAAACCGCACAGTTCCTGGGTGGAGAAGCCGTGCATCACCGTGCGGAGTATCCGCTGCCAGTGATTCTTTTCTTCTGCTGAAAGATCGAATCCGTCAAGAAGCCGGATGATGGGCGTCACGATGTCCGGCAGTGCCGCCGTCAGCGTGTCGTTCCCCTCCATGGGGATTTTGAGAATCAGATGATACAGTCCCGGATTGCGGTGCGCAAAATCGCGGTAGGCATTGGCCAGCGCGAAAAAGGCTTCATCCCGGGTTTTGTCCCGGATGGCGTCAGACAGTGTGCCGGACAGCATATGGATGGCGCGCAGGGCAAGCTGAGCCCGTAATTCGTCCGTACTGCTTATGTGATTGTACAGAGAGGCGGGTTTTATGCCCAACTCTTTGGCGAGAGTGACCGTTGTCAGGTATTCCGCGCCGTGCTGTGTCACCAGCTGTTCTGCCGCATCCAGAACGCTTTCCTTTGTCAGTCCGCGTTTGGACATACTATGCTCCTTTTACGTTGTATAAAAACCAAAATATATTATAAACTAACACCGTTAGTTTGTCAAGAAAATCCGGCGGATACCACTCCATTTTCTGCGATTTCCATAGAAAACGCGCACCCCGCCGGGGTGCGCGTTGTGAAAGATTGTATTACCGGAATTCCACGGTAACCGAGGTAACCCGGGGCGTGCCGCATCCGCAGACGGCACCCAGCTCCAGTTTGTACTGCATATAACCGGAAAGGGCAAAATCGAGAAGGGAATCGCCGTTTGTGAGATCACCCTGCCAGGGGGCGTTTTCCAGTGCTTCCGGACTGTCGGCACAGCGCACCTGCATTTTTACAAAAGTTTTCTTTCCGTTGACCGCGTCCCAGTGAACGGAGGCGGGGAGGTGTCCTGCCGGAATTTTGTACGCCTCGGAGTAGTAGTATTCCGAATCGGAACGGTCCATGATGTTGCCGATATCCGCCGTGCACATACCGTGGGGACCAACGGTGGGCAGGGCAGTATAGCGCGTTTCGTTGATGCCGTCCTCGCCTCCCCAGAATACGAAGGAATCCGCTACGTGGTTACCGTCTTTTTTGTGGCTTGCCACGGCAAGATCCATATACCCGTCGCCGTTGAAGTCGCCGGCGAGACAGCCGCATCCGGAATTGTTGAAGATCAGCTTGTGGTTGTCCAGATGGAACATGCCGTCCTCGGACTGGAAGTACATTTTGGAATCGATATCGCGGAACCGACCGTTTGCATAGGCGGTAGCGTAGATATCAAGAAGTCCGTCGCCGTTGAAATCCTGTATGGTGACGGCGTTGGCGCAGAAGGTAGGAAGATAGGTCTTTCGATTTTCCGAATAGCCGTCCTTGCTGCCCCAGTAAATGAGGATCTTGCCTTTTTCCTGGGGAAACGTATGACCGACGGTCATATGGGAGGCGAAGATCAGATCCGGATAGCCATCCCCGTTCAGATCTGCCACGTTGGCGGCGGCGGCGCAGTCTGCTGCCAGAATCTGCATTCGTTTCTCGCTGAATCCCTCCGGACCGCCCCAGAAGATCATGGCGCGGGGCCCGGTGATCTGCGGAACGATCAGATCCAGCCAGCCGTCTCCGTTCAGATCGGCGGAGAAGATCCACCGGGGACCGCCGAATTCACGGCAGCGTGCCGCTTCCTTGGGGTCCCGCACGGTCAGCTCGTAGGCACGGCCTCTCTGCCGCCATTCCACCTCTTCCTTGTCCGGACCGAGGATCAGATATTCCGGATGCTCAAAATCGTATCCGTCAGGTCCCCCTTTGAAGTAGCGCAGGGTACGGTTGTGAATACCGGGGAAGATCAGATCGATGTAGCCGCATTTGCGGAAGTCGCCCATGGCACAGCCGTGGCTGGTACGGGTGTTGAAGCAGTTTTTCACATCCGGCGAGAACGTGCCGCCCTTTTCGCCCCAGTAGATGGTGGCGCCCGGATCCAGCTGGGGTGCGTTTTCCGCACAGTTGACAACCAGAAGATCCGGCTGTCCGTCGTCGTTCAGATCTACCGGTACACAGTCTACGGCGGCACACCCGGGCAGAGAGATCTTGCGATCACCGTTGTAGCCGTCCTCACCGCCCAGGAATACGGAAATCTGTTCCTGTCCCAGGTGTCTCTCCCCTTCGTGGTTGACGATGACTACCTGATGTCTGCCGTCCGTGTACGTCTTGCCGGAAAGGATGCAGGTGGCTTCCATAGCCGGCAGATCCCGGACCTTTTCTGCTTTTCCGTCTTTGTCAAAGGCATAGACTGCGCCGGGAATCTCCAGATTGTCCGCTTCACAGCCGAGAGCAACGTAGAGATAGTTCTTCGGATCGGCACCGATGGGGCCGACGGATACGCTCCGGGCGCAGGGAACGGGAATACGGGCGGCTTTTTCGGGATCATAGTTTTCGCACTCCCAAAGCACCAGAACATCCTCGGGTACTTCAAATTCGGTTGCCACGGCAATAACGATATCCGCGGCACCGGTGTTTCTCAGATCGCCTGTGGTGACATGTACCGCACCGTTGCCGAAGAAGACAGCATCCACGTCCATATCCTTCGTGGTGTTGGGTTCCGTGCAGTATACGCGCATTTCCTCTTTGGGCGTGCGGTCTTTGCCGAAGCTTTCAAATACGGCGTACGCACTCTCGGCACGAAAGGTCATATACTTTCCCTTTACCTTGATAATACAGCACAGCCAGGGAGTCCAGCGGTACATTTTACGGCCTGCCGTGGTGGAGGCGGTACGCTCGTCCCCGGGAATAGACGCATTGGCAAATACCGTCTTATTGTCCGGGGAAAGTCCGTCCGGGGATCCCCAGTATACGGTGAGATCGCCGCTTTCTGCGCTCATTACGTACAGATCGTCACAGCCGTCGCCGTCCAGATCTCCTACGGCTGCCGACAGGGCGGAGATGGGAAGATCCGTATATTCGCTGGGTTCGATGCCCAATTTTGTAGGATAGTAGATCCGCACCTTTTTGCCGCAGAGGAAGAGCAACGCTTTTTTGCCCTCGCCCTTGAAGTCGCCGGCTGCCACACCGCTTGCGTTGGGGGCAAGAAGTTCCGTTCTGTATTTTTCGGAAAGTCCGATCTCACTTCCGTAATAGATTACGGCGGATACATCCGAGTGCACGCCGTTGTGCTGGCAGGCAACGATCAGATCGTCCGTGCCGTCGCCGGTGATATCGGTGAAAACGGCAGAATACGTGCCGTTGGTAGGCAGCAGAAGCGGCGTTTCCTGGGTCAGTGAATCATATACGTGAAGGGGCGGTTTTTCGTTCATAGAGTGGCTGTTTGCGATAGGCAGATCCGGGTATCCATCGTTGTTTACGTCGAAATTGAAGATACGCTGCAGTGTACCGCCGGCGGAAACGTACAGATTCTGTCCGCCGTTGCCGAATGTGCCTTTTGAGAAGCCGTCAAAGCCTGATTTTATCCAGTTCATCAGTATCTCCTGTTGTGGTAAGTGACAGTTAGGATACAATATTGTCGTCAGTGAATTTTGCGCGCATACCCTCGGTGAGACGCTCCCAGGCGCGGCAGAACAGGTAGTGGTCGTACCAGCGTTCCACGTAGATTTCCTTTTCGGAGAGGGCAAGCATCATCTCGTCAATGGCGGCAATGGCTTCTTTGTGATTGCCCACGGATTTGTTCTCGGTAATGGTGGCCATTTTGTCCGCTGCCATGTTGAAGATCTCCAGGATCCGCCAAGAAACGGAGGCGGCGCGGTAATACTGGTTCTTGTTTGCGGCGATCACCGGGGCGAAATCTGCCGCGATCTTATGTACCTCAGCCGCCAGCGGAGCTACGTCGGGATTATAGTAAATGCCGGCATCACTGGGCTTGCGTCCATTGAAGAAATTGGTCTTGCCGAAGAAGTAACGGAAAGGAAGCCGGTCGCGGATGCTCTCCAGATATGCCACAACCTCTTTCCACTTTTCGCCGAAGGCGTGGCTGAAATAGTCTTCTTTCAGATATTCGAAATCCACGTCAGCATCGAACAGCGTTTCGCCGTACACATAGAACGTAAAGCCGGTGGGGAAGTAGCTGCGCTGGGAGCCGTCCTCCACGATGCCGCTGAGTCCGTTCTGGCGGAGGGCCTTGATGTCCCGGCTTACGATATCGGCCATGAACAGTCCGCTGGGATCCTGGTACTGGAAATCCATGAAGTGGTATTCGTAGCAGAAGCAGTCGCCGGTCCAGTTTTCTTTCCACTCTTCCAGATGTGCCAGAGATTCGCCCATGCCCTGGGGCAGGGTCAGCTGATTGCGTACGTAGGGCTTGATTTTAGAATGATCCGGTTTCTCGCCGTAGGTTTCCGTATAGAGACGGGTGATCGGTGCGAACAGCATGGTGAACCGCTTGTTATTATTGAGCTTTTCCTGAATCGGTGCCCAGAACGTATCCACGTATACGATGAATACCAAATGGGTATTCAGATTCCGTTTCGTGAGTTCCGCATCGATGTCGTTCAGAAGCATGATGTACCAGTCAGCGGGACGCTTCTTCTGACAGTTTTCGCATTCGCAGTGATTATTCTTGCCGTCTGCCAGCCAGATGTGCAGAAAATCCACGTTATTCTGCTTTTCTGCATAGTCGGCGATGTAATCGGCCATGATCTTTCTGGCTTCGGGATTGGACATACAGATATTGGTGTTCAGCGGCACGCCGTTGTTCAGCTTTCGTTTGCCGCCGATTTCAGCGAGATATTTACGGTTTTCCTCCGGGACTACGCTTTCCGGCTCGGAAACCCAGCCCTTGGAGCTGTCGATGCCGAAGGGCTCGGCGGTCCAGCCGTGTCCCATGTCGTGGAAATGCAGACCGCGTTTCTGGATCTCCGCCTCGCACTGCCGCTTCCACTGGAGAATGGTATCCCGATGCACCGGTTCCGGCTCACGGGTTTTGCTGGCGGTGTGGTTATAGTAAGAGTTGTAGTAGCAGTACGGATTGTCAAACTCCAGCATGTAGGTGTTCATGCCGATTTTCGGGGTGAAATCGATCGTCTCGATCATGTTGGGCTGATACTCGGCACCCTCGTTGCACTGTCCGCGGTAGCGGTGATCGGCCAATTTGCGGTAGCATACCGGCGTGAGTGCGTCGATCATGGGAATCCACTCGCCGTCGATGCCGGGGAAGAGCCAACGGCAGCCGAGAGCGCGGAGGTAGCGGTATACGGCAATCAGCACGGCACCGGGATTGGAGCCGGCGATGACGCCGCCCTTTTCATCTGTGTCAATATATACGATATCGTCAAGGGAAGTGTCGGCCGCATCGGAGGTGTCAAGAGAGAAATCCTGCATAAGACCGATACGGAATCCGTCTTTTGCGTTGGGGGTGTAGTTTACGGGAATCTCGCCGCACCGGGGCATCATCATGCGGAGATATTTTTTCAGTTCCTCCGCGGCGAAGTCAACGGTGGTATTGGACGTAATTTTTGCGATAGTATACATGCTATGTTCTCCTTACAAATTAGGTTGATTTCATTGTACCAAAATTTCAGAAAATGTCAATAGAATTGTACACTTTTTTTATTTTGTCAGATAGATGCAGTTGGTTGACAGATTTATGCAATTGTGGTATCATAAATACATCGTGTATATGCAGCGGGCTGTATGCCGCAAGAAAATAAGGAGAAAAGAGGAAGAGAACGATGGATGCGAAAAAAGCGTTTGAGATAGTGGGACTGGAAATGCAGAACGGAGAGCTCACCCCGGAACAGATTGCCAAAGTGAAAGGTCTTGGCTGCCTCAGAGATAAGCGGTACGCAGACGTGTTCAACGTGCGCGTGATTACCCGCAACGGAAAGATTACCACCGACGAGCAGAGAGCTATCGCGGAAGCGGCAGATTTGTACGGCTCTCACGAGGTGGCCATGACCAGCCGGCTGTCGGTGGAGATCCAGGGCGTGCCTTACGGCAATATTCCGTCACTGATTCTCTTTTTAAAGGACAAGGGTCTTATGACAGGCGGCACCGGTCCGAAGGTGCGTCCCATAGTGTCCTGCAAGGGAACCACCTGCCAGTTCGGCAGGATTGATACGTTTGCGTTGAGTGAAAAGATTCACGAACAGTTTTACGTGGGATATCACGATACCGTTCTGCCCCATAAATGCAAAATCGCCGTGGGCGGCTGTCCCAACAATTGCGTAAAGCCGGATCTGAACGATATCGGTATAATCGGACAGCGGATTTTTACGCCGGATGCGGAGAGGTGCCGCGGCTGCGGCAAGTGCGCGGTGCAGGCATCCTGCCCCATGGGTGCGGCGTCTGTGACGGACGGAAAAATCCGTATTGACGAAACGCTCTGCAATCACTGCGGCCGGTGTGAAAAAAAGTGTCCCTTCGGCGTATTTGCAAAGGGAACGGAAGGGTATAAGATCTGCATCGGCGGACGCTGGGGCAAAAAGACTGCCGTGGGCAAGCCGCTGTCGAAATTGTTTACTGATGAAGACGAGGTGCTCGCTGTGGTGGAAAAAGCGATTCTTTTGTTCCGTGACGAAGGGATCAAGGGGGAGCGCTTTGCGGATACCATCGAACGGCTTGGCTTTGACTATGTGGAAAAGAAACTCATCGGTGAATAAGTGCATCGCCGTCCTTTTGCTGCTGGGGATTCTTACCGCCGCGTGCAGCGGATGCATGTCCGGCGGAGTGCCGGTATCGGACGGAGTCACGTTTACCGATGATCTGGGCAGAAAGGTCTGCGCGCCCCATAAGCCGAAGCGGGTGGCGGCACTGCTCGGCAGTTTTGCGGACGTGTGGCTGCTTTCCGGCGGCACGCTTTGTGCTGCCGCTGCGGATGCGTGGGAAGATTTCGATCTCGACTTGCCGGGGGCGGTGAACGTGGGCGGTGCCCACTCTCCCAGTCTGGAAATTCTGTTTTCTGCCGAGCCGGATCTGATTCTTGCCAGTGCCGCTTCTGCCTCCCACGTGGCACTGAGAGAGGTTTTGGAAACCGCCGGAATTCCCGTGGCATATTTCGACGTAATCTCTTTTTCGGATTATCTCGCTATGCTGGACATTTGCACGGATATAACCGGCAGGAAGGATCTTTACAAAGAGAACGGAACGGATATTGAGGCACGAATCGAAGAAATCAAAGCGGCGTATGCATCGGCGGAGATTCCCGCCGCCCGTCGAACCGTTTTGCTTCTCCGGCTCTCCTCCGGCTCGGTGAAGGTCAAGGGAAGCGAAGGAACAGTTCTGGGCGAAATGCTTCGTGATCTGGGATGTATCAATATTGCCGACGGTGACGGGCATCTTCTGGAAACGCTCAGCGTGGAAAGCGTGATCCTTCACGATCCGTATCATATATTTACCGTGACCATGGGGGACGATACGGAATCCGCCCTTTCGAATCTGTCCCGCATGATGGAGGAGAACCCCGCCTGGGGCAATCTTTCTGCCGTACGGGAGGGCAGACTGCATCTCATGGAGAGAAACCTGTTTAATCTGAAACCGAACGGGAAATGGGCTGAGGCTTATGAAAAACTCACAGAAATCCTTACGGAAGAATAAGGGGAAGATCCGACGGCTGTATGTTGCCGGCGGACTTTTTCTGCTTTTCGCTTTTCTTTTGGGCGTGGCCGCAGGCAGCACGCCGCTGACGCTGACTGAAATCGGAACGGCCATCGGTGAGGGCGCGACCTCACCTGCCGGGCAGATTTTCCGATATGTCCGGCTTCCCCGGACGGCGGCATCTGTGCTGGCGGGGGCGGCACTTGCCGTGTCCGGTGCTTTGATCCAGAGCGTTCTGCAGAACAGCCTTGCCTCTCCCGGTATTATCGGTGTGAATGCAGGCGCGGGACTTGCCGTCACGCTTTGCACCACTTTTGGCCTGTATGGCGGCTGGCGGCTTTCTTTTTTCGCTTTTCTCGGTGCTTTTGCCGCCGTTATGCTGGTGAGTCTGTGTGCCCGGAAATGGGGCGCGTCAAAGAGTACGGTGATTCTTTTGGGTGTCGCTGTGAACAGCCTGCTTTCCGCCGTCTCTGATACGGTGATTACGCTGGTGCCCGAGGTAGGCGTTATGAGCAACGATTTCCGTATGGGGGATTTTTCTGCTGTTACTTATCAGAAACTCCTGCCATCCGCTGCGCTGATTGCAGTTACCGTTGCCGTACTGCTGCTTCTCCCCAATGAACTGGACGTGCTCACCTTGGGGGAGAGCAGTGCCCGGGGGCTTGGGATGAACGTATCGCTTATGCGGACGGTGTTCCTTTTGCTTTCGGCACTGTTGGCAGGATGCGCCGTCAGCATGGCCGGTCTTCTCTCTTTCGTGGGACTGATTGTTCCCCACGGTGTGCGCCGCACGGCAGGAAGCCGGTCTGCGCATCTGATTCCCCTCTGTGCCTTGTACGGCGGAGCGTTTACCTGCCTTTGCGATACGATTGCGCGCAGTGCCTTTTCGCCGTATGAAATTCCGGTAGGGATCATCCTGGCATTTCTCGGTGCGCCGTTTTTCGTATTCCTTTTGGTGAAGGGAGGCGATGGGCATGCTTGAGATTCGGAATCTTTCCGCCGGTTACGGCAAAAAGCAGGTGCTGAACGGGATTACACTGTCTCTGCCCCGTGGAAAATTGGTTTCCGTCGCGGGACCGAACGGATCGGGAAAGAGCACGCTTCTGAAATCAGTGATTCGCCTGATCTCCCGCTCCGGCGGCGAAATCCGGATAAACGGCACCGATGCCGACGCACTTTCGCAAAAGGAGCTTGCCCGGCGGATCGCGTACCTGCCGCAGGGGCGTCGCGTGCCGGATATGACGGCGGCAGAACTCGTCCTGCATGGAAGATTTCCGCATATGTCCTATCCCAGACGGTATACTGCGGAGGATCGCCGCATCGCTTTGGAGGCAATGGAACGGCTGGGGCTTTCTTCCTTAGCAGATGAAAAGCTGTCTGCTCTGTCCGGCGGTATGCGGCAAAGTGTGTATATTGCCATGGCACTTGCACAGGAGACGGATTATATTCTTTTGGATGAGCCGACCTCTTATCTGGATATTGCCCACCAGATGCACCTGATGCGTACGCTCCGCTGTCTTTCTGTGGAAGGAAAAGGTATCGCGGCGGTCATGCACGATCTGCCCCTCGCGTTCACCTTTTCCGATTTCATCTGCGTAATTGCAGACGGGCGATTGGTGCTGAACGGCACACCGGAGGAGGTCGCCGCGTCTCCTGTTATCCGGGAGATTTTCGGTGTGGAACTTACCCGGGATCCGGCAGACGGCAGTTATCGCTATCAATACGGCAAAAAACATTTGTAATTAAAAGAATCACGCCTGTACGTATTTTTGTACAGACGTGGTTTTTTATCAGAATAAAAGATTTTTGAGGCCCAAGGAGGATTTTTCCAAAAATCCCCCTTTGTCGTATCCTTTAATTCTCTGCCGGGGATTCTTTCGTTCCCACGTCGAACAGGGCACCGTACTGCTGCCAGTTGTAGTCCTGCAGATAGCGTTCAAAGCAAGCCTGGGCAAAGCAGATTTTCACTTTGGCCTTGGTGTTGTCCATCATCGCTACGCTGACGCGGGGGAGAGATGCGTTGGGGTCGGTCATGTAGGCGGCATCCTCAACGTCCATGTAAATGGTGAGATTGCCTTCATATCCTTTGAAGATTTCCTCACCGAATACGTTGATATTCTTGAAGATCTTCAGTTCGGTCAGATTGGTACATCCGGCAAAAGCACCGGTGCCGATGGCAATAACGGCGCGTCCCTTGTAAATGGAGGGGATCTCCAGATACGCTTCGTTTTTGCCGGACGCGGTGACGCCCGTAATGCAGTAGCCGCTGCCGTATGTTTCAAAGGTGAAATACTGTGTGTAATCGTTTCCGTTCCGGCTGAGCATACCGTCGTAAGAGGGCAGTTTCGGCTTTTTCAGCACCGCTATGCCGGTCGGATCGCTTCGTCCCATCTCCCGATAGAGCGCATCCGCTACGCGCTTGGTATGCAGAGTAACGCCTGCGTCGTTCAGGTGGAAGTTGGTGTCGTAGAAGTACTCTCCTTCGTAGAGAGCATCGCCGGGGGAGGTGATGACCTTGCAGTCCAGGGCGGTCGCGAAGTAGTCGAACAGCCGGATCATGCTTTCTTCATTACTTTCTTCCACGAGTGCGGCCTTGTTCATGGGACAGAAGGCAAAATACACCGTGGCACCTCGGTCCTCGCAAAAATCGACGTACTTGTTTACGTAGTCGATGAAATCCTCGGATACGATATCCGGCGTGAGCGAGATCCGGTTAGCGGTATCGTAGGGAAGGCCGGTGGCTTCGTAGAGCGTATTGTGGGGGCGGCTGAACTTGATATCCCCGTATTCGTTGAAGGAATCACTTCTGTAAACGCCGGTGGGGGAGAGCTTGACGCCGTCCCGGTGATAGCCGAATTTGGTAATGCCGTAGTCGTAGAACGCGCCTGCCATGGAGGCAAGATCGTCCGTTCCCACATAGCGAAGCATGGCGGGGTGACCCTCCATGGCCTGCCAGGTGGATTCTGCATTAAAATACAGAGAGAGCGTCTGTGCGTTCAGCTCGGGAGAAAGAATGATAATATCTCCCTCGCCAATATTTGCTTTGGACAGATCCAGCATCAGCTTCGTACCCAGCGTGGCGTACAGACCGAAATTCACAACCGGCATGCCAAGTGCCTCGGAAAGTGAGCCGCTGTCAAAGCCGAACGCTACACTGGAGCCGCCGATCAGGATCACTTTCGGCTCTTTGATGGTGCAAAGCCGGTCGAACTTATTGCCGAGCTGTGCTACGAATGTTTCGGAATAGGTATCCGGCAGGGGTGCGATCATTCCCAGAAAGAAGCCGCAGGGAATGAGGATAGCAAGAAGAACGGCGATCATGCCGATGATATGTTGTTTTCTCATGTACTTATAGCTCCTTTCTCAGAATTGGAAGTAAATAAACGCGCTGGTGCCGTCGCCGGCCAGAACGGTAAGCCAGGCTATGGCGATGATCCAGAACAGGCAGGCGCAGCGGTATGCCGATTGCGGCGTGGCGCCGCAGGCGGTCTCTTCTTTACCGCCGCACAGACCGATGGCATCCATCTGACGCATCAGAAGGAGCGACAGAACGGCGGTCAGAATGCCGGACAGTGTAAGCCCCATGTTCTCAAGCGTGCCGGTGAAGTAGGCGGCCGTGAAGGACCAATCGGTAAAGAGGGCGGACAGAAGCGTTTTCAGATCGGCAATGCTGTTGGCGCGGAAGAAGATCCAGGCAAAAGCAACGAGAATAAACACGCAGATCTGACGCCAGAGACGCAGAAGCAGGGCATCCTCGGGGATACGGCACTTCTGCAGCCATTTTTTACGGATGCCGCGCGTCAGCGTTCCCACCACCTGATAGAAGCCGTGCAGGGCCCCCCACAGAACGAACGTCCAGGCGGCACCGTGCCAAAGACCGCTGACCAGGAATACGAAAAACAGATTGAAGAGATGGCGCGCCGGTGCACACCGGCTGCCGCCCAGCGGGAAATAGAGATAATCCTTGAACCAGCTGGACAGAGAGATGTGCCAGCGTGCCCAGAAATCCCGGATGGTTTCGGCAATATACGGGCGGGTGAAGTTTTGCATAAGGTGAATGCCCATGACTCTTGCCGCACCGATAGCGATATCGGTGTAGCCGGAGAAGTCGCAGTAGATCTGGAACGCAAACAGCACGGTGGCAATCACAACGCCGAAGCCGGTAGCCGCGGCGGCATCGTTATACACTGCGTTTACGTATACCGCAATGCCGTCGGCAACCACCACTTTTTTGAAGAAGCCGATGAGCATTTTGGAAAATCCGGCGGAGAAATCGGAAAAATGGGGTGTGTGCTTTTCCTTCAGTTGGGGAATCAGATTGCCGGGGCGTTCAATGGGACCCGCTACCAGCTGGGGGAAGAAGGAGACGAACAAAGCGTAGTATCCGAAATGCTTTTCCGGTTCAATGCTGCCTCTGTATACGTCGATTACGTAGGACAGCGTCTGGAATGTATAGAAGGAGATACCTACCGGCAGAAGAAGCTGCAAAGTAAGATCACTTGCCGGAAAAGAGAAGAAGCGAAGTGCCGCCGTTACCGAGTCAGCGAGGAAATTGAAATATTTAAAGAAGAACAGGATGCCGAGACAGGTAACGAGCGTTATTGTAAGGAGCAGTTTTTTTATCGCTTTGGATTTTGTTTTCGCGATGCCGAACGCGGCAAAATAGGACACGACGGTGGTAAACAGAATGAGGACGATCAGCTCTGCACTCCAGCTCATGTAGAAGGCGTAGCTGGCGGCAAGAAGCATGATCCAGCGGAATCTATGGGGCAGAATGAAGAACAGAAGAACGACGATGGGGAAGAATACAAGAAATTCTAGGGAGTTAAAATTCATTCTTCATCCCTCCCTTTTTTGTCTTTGAACAGGAGGCTGGGGGTGAGCAGCACGAGGAGCGCCAGAAGGAGTTCTTCCAAAGACGCGCCTTTCGTCATGAGAAAACAGAAGACGGCAAGGGTGACGGCACCCTCCGGGATGGTAAACCACAGGGAGAAGCGGGTGCGGCAGGCGAGAACCGCGAAAACGGTTACGAGAATTGCCGCCGGAATCAGCAGAGTCAGATTCTGTAAAAGTATTTCCATGTTCAGTCCTCCTTGTACATGCCCTGATCAATGAGAGCCGCCTTGATGTCCTTGATTACCTGCTGGGTACGTACGGCGGCACCGGCCGTGTTCAGATGCATGGCCTGGTCATGCATATACTCCCGGGCGTAGACGTAATCCTTGATATCGCCGAAGAAATAGGCATCGTACAACTCTTCGGCGCGGCTCATGTATGCCAGCTGATTTTCCCGGATCCGTGCGTCCGAAACGAGGGCAGCTTCGGATACGCTGGCAAGCCAGCCGATCATGGGCTGAAGTCCAATTTCCTTCGCCTGTGCCAGCATACGGTTGTAGTTCTTTACGTTCTGATCTGTGAAGAACACGTCCATATTCCACTTGACCCAGGGAGATCCGGGTGAGATTGCCGGGCGGAACGTGGCGTATTCGCCGTATTCATTGATGTGCTCCGAGCGGTGCTCGTAGGATTTTTCACTTGTCTTTCCTCTGGTCTGATTGTAGGAGGCGAAGGAAGAGAACACCTTGGTGTAGTTGGAAATGTCAATAAGCGGAATAGCGTCGTACGCGCCTTCAAAGATCTGCCATACGTAGTATTCCCAGTAGTTGGTGCCCCAGGGATGACCGTTGGGCGAGGCTTCCGGGGTGAAAATGAGGACGTCGTCCTTGTCCATATAATGAAAACCGATTTCCGCATACATGGTAGCCGGCGTGGAGGCAATGGTGGAATAGGTGATAATATCCCACTCGTTGTTCAGGGCATCCTCTACATCTTTGGCGGTCAGACCGTATACGTTGCAGGAGCCGGATACGATGAGCATGATTTTGTTTGTGCGGGTAATAAGGCGCTCGTAGTTTACCTGATAGGTAAAGTTGATGTCGCTGTCACCGTGAGGATATTCGGTTGCCTGGGGGACCAGCGTTTTGAACGCGGTACATTTGTAAAAACTGTCGTCGTAGCAGGTTTTTACACTGTCGGAGAAATATACCTTCCGGAGTGCACCGCACGCATTGAAAGAACGGTGATCCACTTCGGTAACCGTACGGGGAATGTAAACCTCGGTGAACGATGCGTTCTTGAACGCATCGGAGGCAAGCGTCGTAACCGGCTTTCCGTCGATGGTTTCGGGAATCACCAGATAATCGTGATTGCCCTTGTAGCCGGTAAGCGTCACGCCCTTGTCATCGGATTTATACTCGAAATCCGATGCATCCGCTGCCTTTTCCCATTGGCAGTACAGATCGACGATGCCGCTTTCGGGCATGATTACGTTCCAGCCGAGACCGTAATAGGTACCGCTGCCGTCGGCTTTCGTGTTGTAGCCGGTGAGCACGTAGCCCTCACGGGTGAAAAATCCCTTGTCGGGGCGTGTGTTGGGGCAGTAGTAGAAGGATTCGGAATAACCGTCGAACAGCATATCGCCGTCGCCGTCTGCGGTTTTACCGCCGTTGGCGTGATAATTCAGACGCCAGAGAGACCAGTCGGAGAAGTTGGCGTATACGGTGGTGTTTTCCATAAGCGGGAAGGTGTACGTCTCCTCTTCCGTCAGAAGCTCACCGCCCAGCTGCAGATAATTCCCCTTGGAGAATCCGAGAAATGCCTGCTTTTCTTTCACGTTCGCCGTGAGCGTTATGGCGGTGCTTTCCAGCGCCGATTCACCTGACGAAAGGGAAGAGGTTACCGAACCGTTGGCATCATTGATTTCCAGCTTGTAGATGTAGGAGGGGATAGGCTCCACCTCTACGGAAAGCGTAGTAGGTACGCGGACGTTTTCTACGGTCAGAAAACCGTCTGCGTAGGATATGTTATCCTTTGTGCTGATTACGCGCAGACCTTCCGCCGCCGTAATGGCGAACTGTACGGACTGACCGGGACGCACATCAAGGTATCTCTCCGTGGAGAGTTCGCCGACTTCCGCATCGGTTTCCACAATCCGGGCACCGTGGAACTGGTATTCCTCGCTGTCCGGCAGCAGAATACGCACGGTGTAGTCAGCATCAGCACGCCGCGTCTTTTCTGCACATCCGTACAGCAAAAGAGAGCAGACGAGCAGAGCGCAGAGCGTGCACACTGTGAAAATTCGCTTCATGGGCATTCTCCTTGTAATTGATTTTTACAAAAAAATAATAATTTTTCAAATTAGTTTGATTATACCACAAGAGGCGGTGTTTGTAAATATGCTGTTGTGAAAAAAGTCGATGGAGTTGCAAAAAAGCAGCCGCCGCATTGTAATGTGCGGCGGGCTGCTTTGCAGAAAAAGAGATGCTTATCTTACCACTTCACCGTCGAGGATAACTTTCTTTACGTTCATCTTCCGATCTACGATGATAAGGTCGGCGCGAAGACCAACCTCAATTTCACCGCGGTCAAAGAATCCGGCCACCCGGGCAGGATTGTAGGATGCAACCCGGAACGCGTCCACCATGGAAGCACCGGTATGCTTCATATAGTTGCGGCAGGCGATTTCCAGCGTCAGCTTGGAGCCGGCGATTTCCGCATCGCGGTCGAAATTGATATCAAATACATCCTCGTAACCCGCCGGTTTCGGTGCGTCGCCGTAGGTCCGGTCGGAGATCAGGATAATGCGTGCGTCGCCCTTGATTTTCCGTACCAGACGCTGCATATACGGATCTACGTGGATACCCCGGCTGTCTGAGATCAGCTCGGCGTAGATGCCGTCGTTGAAGTTGACGGCCTCGTCCACACATACGCCGCGGCACTCGGGGTAGTTTACAATCGTGCCCGTTGCGTTGGTGTGGTGCGTGCCTATGGAGAGTCCGTAGGGCATAAGAGCCTCGATCTGCTGGGGCGTGGCTTCACTGTGGGTAACGGCCAGACGGACTTCGGGCATGGCTGCCTTTACTGCTTTTACGAAGGGAAGAATGTCCGGGCGCTCGGGAGCAAGTCCCCACACCTTCACAAGTCCCTTGCCCGCTTCAATCATCGGTTCGTAGTCCTCGGGAACGATGGGCTTGTCCCAGGGATAGAGCTTGCGGTTGGAACCGTATTTCGGGTTAATATACGGACCTTCAAAATAGATACCGCCGATGCTTTTACCCTCGGGCAGCTTCATTGCCTCGCGGACGTTTTTACCCGTTTCGATGTACTGTTCTTTCTTCTGCCGGGGATAGGTGGCAATCAGGAAGGTGGTCGTGCCGTGGTCCAGGTGGAACTGTGCCGCCTTTGCCGGCTCCTGCCATGCCTGAAATTCGCCTCCCGTGTGGGAATGAATGTCCACAAGACCGGGGCCCACGTATTCGCCCTCGGCATCGATAATCTCACATCCTGCGGGAATTTCGGTTTTCCGCATTTCACCGTAGCCTGCAACCTTACCGTCCTCGATGAAAAGAACTGCCTCAGGAATAAAATGGTCGCGCATGATCAGTTCAGCGTTAATGATAGCAATCATGATGATTCTCCTTACAGTTTGATACTTAATTATATCGTGTTTCCGTTTTTTTGTCAACGAACTCCACACTCTTTCGGGAAAGAGCCGCGGGAGGAAGCAGAAATAGAATTTACGGCTGTACGGCAGTAAATACCGTTTCGCCGGTTCTGTTGTCCGTTACGGAAAAACGGAAGAAACCGCCGATCTCCTCCCCGGGGGCGGTACGGACGGAAATGCGATCGCCCAGCCGACGGATCAGATGCTGAGCTGTGGTGTCGCTTTCGAACAGAGCGAGGCACGATTCGTTTACGGTGATTTCACCGTGAAAATCTTCTCCGTAGAGCAGCTGCAGATTGTTGTAAAAGGCATCTTTTGCAAAACGGGAGATTTTGTAATCCACGTATTCGTCGTAATCCGTATCCCATTGCCTGTAAGCGGGATCCTCCGCGTGCACTACATCGGGATACTGTTCGGCGATGTACGCGCCCAGATAATCGGTCAGCACGGCGGCGCCGATGTAGTTGAGATGGGAGGCGTCGGTATATACGTCGGTGCGGTAATCGATGAGACCGAGATCCAGCATATTCAGATAGGTGCAGTCCGGATAATCTTTGAAGAACTCCTCAAAAACGGCGGCGGCATCGGCGTTTTCCTGCATGGCGGCAAAGGGAAGATAGGTGAACAGCATACGGATGTGGTTCTCCCGGCAGAAGTCAATGATCTTTTTCAGATATTCCATTCCCGTGCCGTGGGGTGCATAGGGCGTGGCGGTTTGTATTTCCGAATATTCCAGGGGATGAACGCCCAAAATGAATGCGGCACCCTTCTGGGGGATATTGCGGGGGGAGAAATTGTCCTTTTTGATTTCCGTCCATCGATTGTGATAGATGGCTATTTTGAAGAGGAAATCCGCCCGGTCGTCATAATCGTCGAAGATGTCTTTTACCGCCTGCACTTTCAGCCGGGACAGCGGAAACGCATCAAACTGCACGCGCTGCTGATCCCGCACGTCGGGACGGTATTTTCCGTTTCCCACCTCTGCGTTTTCAAGGAGGCCGAACAGGTCGATGACCAAAAGCTTCGGCGAGGTGTATTCACACACCATCTGCAGCACGTAGTAATTGATGGGCATACTGCAGTTGCTGTGCCCCCAGTTGTAAGAGGGGATGGCGTGCCGGTTCCACATCTCCTGGGGCATCAGCGTGTTATAGGTGTGGCTGGTGCCCATAAAAATCACGTCAAAATTCGCCTCTTCGATGAAAAACTGTTTGTATTTTTCATCCACGTCCGTCTTGTCCAGAAAGGCTCCCGCTGCCGTGACCGCTCCGTATAACAGGAGAAAAAAGGCAAGGACGGCGGCCATTCTCTGTATCAGAAGTTTCATCAGTCCTGTAAGCTCCTTTTAAATTTCCGCTGTCAGAATTGGAAGTAAATGAAGTTTGCGGCATCGTAGCCGGTCCCCCAGACACCGAATACCACAACGGCAAGAATGCCGCTTATGTATACCGACCAGCGGAACCAGAACGGCTGCTGTTCAATCACGGTACCGATGCGTATACCGCGCCGGGCGAGAAGATCTGCCGCCGCAAGGATCAGAAGGCATACGGAAAGAACGAAAAATTCTTTTTCACTGAGCCCGCACTGATAGAGGGATCCGTCGAAAAGGATCCACGGATTTCTCACGGTAACGATGCTTTTGAGGATCACGCCGGCGTTTTTTACCGTGCCGGCACGGAAGAAGATCCAGGCAAAATCAATCAAAACGAAGGTGGCCGCCGTCCGCAGGATTCTGCCTGCGAGGGACGGTGTGGAGTCCCGTTTTTGTTTCATCCGGGAGAGAATGTCTTCTCCGATCTGATACAGGCCGTTCAGGATGCCCCAAATCACAAAAGACCATTGGGCGCCGTGCCAGAGTCCGCTGAGCGCAAAAACGATCAGCAGATTCAGATATTTGCGTCCCGTACCTTTGCGGCTGCCGCCCAGGGGAATGTACAGATAATCCCGGAACCAGGTGCTGAGAGAAATATGCCATCTGTGCCAGAACTCTTTTACAGAAGTGCTGAGATACGGTCCGTCAAAATTCTGCATAAGCCGGATGCCAAGCATTTCAGCCGCACCGACGGCGATGGTGGAATAGCCGGCAAAGTCACAGTAGATCTGGAAAGCAAACAGAATGGTGGCTGCCGTAAGATACGCACCGGGAAACCGGTCCGGTGCGCCGTATACCGTATCCACGAAGATGGCAATCCGGTCGGCGATGACCATTTTCAGAAAGAACCCCCAGATCATAACGAGAAATCCGTGCCGGATTTTTTCAAAAGAGGGGCGTTCGAGATTTTTCAGATCGGCAAGAAGCGTTTTTGAGCGTTCAATCGGTCCTGCCACCAGCTGCGGAAAGAACGAAACAAACAAAGCGTACCGGAAAAAATTCCGTTCGCAGCGTGTGTCTCCCCGATATACGTCTACGGTATAACCGATCGCCTGAAACGTATAGAAGGAAATTCCCACCGGGAGAAGAAGAGAAAGGCGGGGAGTGGAAAAATCCATTCCCATCCGCTGTGCAAGAAGGGAGGCCGTTTCTGCAAAAAGGCCATAGTATTTGAAGAAAAACAGAATGGACAGATTCAGAAAGAGGCAGAGCGAAAGAAGAAGATTCTTACCCAGCCGTTTTGCCCGTGTGGATTTGCCGCTTTGATTTACTGCGTGCATGAAGAGCGCGCACAGATAGGTCACTGCCGTAGAAAACAGCAGAAGCAGTGCATACCGTGCGTTCCATGCCATATAGAAATAATAGCTGCCAAGTAGAAGCAGGGGCATCCGGAGACATTTGGGCAGAATATGAAACAGAAGGAATATGAAAGGGAAAAACAGCAGAAAGTGAATGGAATTGAATAACACAGCAGTCGTACCTCCTCCGGTTTCATGGTATAGGATGATTATATCACGGTTTCTGCCCTTTTTCAATCGTTTACTCCATATTTTGACAAATTCCCCAAAAAGAAACCCGGAGCCGTCTGTGCGGTTCCGGGTTCTGGGATCAGTTGATTTTTACGTTTTCCCAAAGAGTGTTCAGATACTGAAGCGTTTCCTTATCCAGATTGCGGTACGCTCTCGTATTGTACTTCTCGGCAAAATCGCCCAGTTCGGGATAAAGAACCGAGATGGTTTCATTGCCCATATCTGCAAGGTACGTTTCGCTTTCGTATACGAGGCGGTTGGGGGATGCGTAGTAAGTGTATTCCGCATTAGCAACGGCAGGCTCTTCCGAAAGCATATAGTTGATGAAGATTTCTGCCAGCTCCTTGTTCTGTGCACAGGTAGGGATGCACATGGCATCAATATACAGGTTGGTAGGTTCGGGGTAGTAGAACTGCAGGTCCACGTGCTCTGCCTGGGCATCCACCATGGTAAAGTAGTCGCCGGCGTAGTAGGCGCCGATAGCGGCTTCGCCGGATTCCATCATGTTGTAGATTTCATCCATAACGTAACTGTAAACAAGCGGACGCTGCGTCAGCAGTTCCTCGTATGCCTTGTCCCAGTTTGATTTATCCGTGGTATTCACATCGATGCCCAGCTTGTACATGGCGGTGCCGAAGGCATCACGGGAGTTGTTGAACTGCAGAATCTTGCCGCTGTACTTTCCGTTCCACATGAGATCCCAACTGCCTGTATCTGCCTTGTCCACCACGTTGGCATCGTAAATGATGCCGATGATGCCGTAGGCGTACGGTACGGTGTACTGATTCTGGGGATCGTAGTACAGCCCCTTGAACGTATCGTCAATGTACTGATAATTGGGGATGTTCTCAAAATTCAGCGGCTGAAGCAGATTCTCCGATGCCATTCTGGCGATCATGTAGTCGGAGGGAATGATTACGTCGTAGCTTACCGCACCGCTGGAGAGCTTGTTGTACATATCCTCGTTGGAGGTAAAGGTAGTATAATTGACACGCACCTTCTGGCCGTAGGTTTCCTTGTACCATTTTTCAAATTCCCGTACGGTATCAAAGCTGCCCTCGCTGCCGTCGGAGATGTATTCACCCCAGTTGTATACGTTCAGCGTAAGGGAATCGCCGCCGCAGGCGGAGAGGAACACGGCGCACAGTATCAGGGAGGCAAAAAGAAGAATCCGTTTTTTCATTTCTGTTTCTCCTTACTTGTTTTGTTGTGTTTTTGTTCTTTGAGTTTACGCCGGTCATCCGTGTCCACAATGTTGCTGATGAGCAAAAGGGACAGGGTAACGAAGAAGATAATGGTGGCAAGGGCGTACATTTTCGGCGTAACCGTTTTCTTGGTCATTGCGTAGATGCGGATGGGCAGGGTCTCAAAGCCGGTGCCCGAGGTAAAGTAACTGATTACGAAATCGTCCAGGGAGAGGGTGAACGCCATGATGGCACCGGTGATGATGCCGGGCAGAATCTCCGGCAGCTCTACCTTCATAAAGGCGCGGAAAGGCGTGCAGCCCAGATCCATGGCTGCCTCCGGCAGGGATTTATCCATCTGCTGGAGTTTGGGGAGCACTTGCAGAATCACGTACGGTGTGCAGAACGTCACATGGGCGATCAGCATGGTAACGAAATTCAGACTGGTGGCGGCACCGAAGAGACGGCCCACAAACACGAACATCAGCATCAGAGAAATACCGGTGATGATATCCGGGTTGGTCATGGGGATGTCCGTTACCGTGTTCATGGCGGTCCGATACCAGCGGGAGCGGAGTTTGTTGATGCCTACGGCGGCAAACGTACCCATTACTGTGGAAACGGCAGTGGCGGAAGCCGCCAGAATCAGCGTATTCTTGACCGATTCCAGGGTGTTTCTGTCCCGGAACAGTTCTTTGTACCATTTCAGTGAAAATTCAGAGAACACGGACAGGCTTTTTGCCTCGTTGAAAGAGAATACCAGAAGCACCGCAATGGGGGCGAACAGAAATCCGAAGATGATAAAACTGTAGATTTTCGATGATAGCTTCATCTTATTGTTCACCTCCGTATACGTACCGTGCAGTTACGTATTTTACCACTGCCATGACGGTCAGCAGAATGAGCATAAGGATAAAAGCAATGGCTGCCGCAAAATGCAGGTTGTTGGCAATGTACTGTCCTTCGATGGCGTCACCGATGAGGAAGAACTTGCCGTTACCCAGCTTCTGGGAGATGTAGAACGTGCTGATGGAGGGGATCAGAACCATGGTGATGCCGGAGATCACGCCGGGCAGACTCAGCGGAAATACTACCCGCCGCATCACGGCAAGGCTGCCGCAGCCCAGATCCCGGGCCGCTTCCAGCAGCCGGCCGTCCAGCTTGGCCAGAATCGAGTAGATCGGCAGAACCATGTAGGGAAAATAATCGTACACCATACCGAGGATTACGGCGGTTTCCGTGCCGATGATGTGTATGGGACCGAGACCGATGCGTCCGATCAGGTTGTTGATAATACCGGTATCCTGCAGAAGCGTCATCCATGCGTAGGTACGGATCAGAAAGTTCATCCACATGGGGATCATAATCAGCGTGACCATGGTTTTCTGGGTTTTTTCTTTGGCGCGCGCCATAATATAGGCAATGGGATATCCAAGCAGCAGACAGACGGCTGTGGAAATAACGGCAAGTTTCAAAGAACGCATAAAGATCAGAAGGTACGTATGCACTTCCTTTGAGGAGCCGTCTTCCTGTACCATATTGCTGGTAGCGGTGAAGAATCGGGTGACGTTATCCGTGGTAAAGGAAAAATTGTCGTCGGTGAACGCGTAGAACGCGATAAATACGAGAGGAATCACCACGAACAGCAGAGACCAGAAGGAGTAGGGAACCAATGCCGAACGGTAGGCAGAGGGTGCATTTTTTTGAGAAGTGCGTTTCATTCTTCGTCAGCACCTCCCGGGTTGGAGAGTTCATCCAGTTCGTTGGAATAGGAGGAATAATCACCAAACATACCGGAGTATTTGGATTTCTTCATGATGTGAATGGCATCCGGCTCCAGGGTAATGCCGATGTATGCGTTTTCCTCTACGGGATCGGTGGTCTGGATCATCCACTTGAAACCGCCGATATCCACGATGGCCTCGTTGTGTACGCCCATGAACGTAACGGAAGTTACCGTGCCGCAGAGCATACCCTTTTCCGGCGGAACGATATCCACGTCCTCCGGTCGGATAACTACGTCCACCGGCTCGTTTTTCTGGAATCCCGTATCCAGACATTCGAATACGTGACCGCCGAAGCGTACCCGGTAGTCCTCCAGCATCACGCCGTCGATGATGTTGCTCTCGCCGATAAAATCGGCAACAAATGCGTTTACCGGCTCGTTGTAAATATCGGTAGGCGTGCCGATCTGCTGAATTTTGCCTTCGCTCATGACCACGATGGTATCGGACATGCTGAGTGCCTCTTCCTGGTCGTGGGTGACGAAGATAAAGGTGATACCTGTGTTTTTCTGAATTTTCTTCAGTTCCTGCTGCATATCCTTGCGGAGCTTCAGATCCAGGGCGCCCAGCGGTTCATCAAGAAGCAGAACCTTCGGCTCGTTCACAAGGGCCCGGGCGATGGCAACGCGCTGCTGCTGACCGCCGGAAAGACTGGTAACACGCCGGTCCGCAAAGCCGGACAGCATGACCATCTTGAGCATATTATCTACTTTTTCCTTGATTTCCTTTTTGGGGAGTTTTCTTTCCCGGAGCGGGAAAGCCACGTTTTCAAATACGTTCAGATGGGGGAAGAGGGCGTATTTCTGAAAGACGGTATTTACGTGCCGCTTGTGCGAGGGAACGTCGTTGATCCGGTCACCCATGAAGATCACATCGCCCTCATCGGGAAATTCAAATCCGCCGATGATGCGGAGCGTGGTGGTTTTTC
>JAZQDY010000108.1:0-7614 GCA_045547015.1 Eubacteriales bacterium
GATGCAGGATTTTGAGGACTACACCCTGGATCAGTTCCCGCTGAGGGACACGTTCCGCCGGCTGAAAGCGTTTACCCATTATTATATCTTCGCACAGAAGGACAACAACGATATTTATATCGCCGGAGACGTAGTTTCCAAACTGGATTTCCCGCTCCGGGAGGATAACGTACTCCACGCGGCAAACCGCTTTGAGGATATGTACGAAAAATTCTTCAAGGATACGGATGCCAACATGTACTACGCCGTCATTCCGGACAAGAACTACTTCATGGCAGAGGAAAACGGCTATCCCGCGCTGGATTATGACCGGCTCCTTGCAATCATGGAAGAAAACATGACCGATTTCTCCTATATTGACATTTTCGATCAGTTGTCTCTCGGCGACTACTACCGCACGGACACCCACTGGAAGCAGGAATCCCTCTTTGGCGTAGCGGACACGCTGGCCGGTGCCATGGGCGTTGGCGATTCGCTGAACAAGGAGTTCACCGCCATCACCCATACGCCCTTCTACGGCGTGTATTACGGCCAGGCGGCACTGCCTCTCCCGCCGGATACACTCACCTATCTCACCAGTGAGGTGCTTGACGGATGCACCGTGACGAATTTCGAAACGGGCACAACAGGCCCTGTGTACGATCTTTCAAAGCTCACCTCCCAGGATCCGTACGAGATGTACCTCTCCGGCCCGATTTCGCTTTTGACTATTGAGAATCCTGCCGCAGAGACGGAGCGGGAACTGGTGATCTTCCGGGATTCTTTTGGCAGCAGCATTGCACCGCTTCTGGTACCCGCCTACTCCAAGATCACGCTGGTGGATATCCGCTATATCCTGCCGGATTATATCAGCCGTTTCGTGGATCTTACCACGGCAGACGACGTGCTGTTCCTTTACAGCACGCTGGTGCTGAACAGCTCGAAAGACACGCTGAAGTGATAGAAAAGCAGATCCTACAAAGCGTGACGTTCTTGCGGAAATAATTACTAGCAACGCATTCCACAAAAATATTTACCCGTAGGGCGGGGGCTTGCTCCCGCCGTAAAACAATATCCCCCGACAGTCTTTCAAGTTCTGTCGGGGGGCTTTTGGTTTCGTTCGATCAATTTGGATTGGGATAGTTTCAGCAGCATTAAAAGAGGCTGTCGTGGTTTTCGGTATTATGATACTTCTCAAAACTAAATTCTTTAAATCGTCCTATTATAGGCCTCGCTAAAAGCCAATTGATTACAAAAGCAGGCATGTCAAAGAATAAGAAGATGCCAACAGTCAACCAAGCTATGAATTTTGCAGGAAACAATCCAAAGGCAAAAAGCAAAGATACTGTTAGATAAAATCCAAGACAGTACCAACTGATTTTCACATAGATTATCATTCTATTACAAAATTTCGGTGCATGGCGGCAATTCTCCTTGAAATGGAGTAAGCGCAGTCTTTGCAAAAAGGTATATTCTTTCTTGAGTTTCTTAACCGCAGATTTACTTCTATGCATTTTCAGCAAAGAACCCAGAAATAAGTAATTCAGTAAAAAACTGAACAGAAATATAACCACTGAAAAAACTATACATGCAATGGGTTGTCTGGATAGATCTTCAATAATCTGTGACATCATCTCACCTCACCCGCTAAACAAGTTCTTATTTACCGTGTTTTATCGCCAGTTTCGCCTTTCTTTTACAAAGGCACAGGATAACCTCTATACTCCTTATTCGGCGCAAGCAAGCCCTGCCCTGCAATGCTATTACATTATAACACAAAATCGGCAGAGAAATCAATGTCTCTGCCGATTTTTGTCTTCCACTTCCCCGTCAAGGACAGGGAAAAGAGTGTCTGCTTTTTATATTCACTTTATCTCCGGCAAGCTTGCGGCGGCCACGGACTGACCGACGCGGCGGCTGCTTTCATCAGGAATGTGAAGCTGAATCTTTTCGTTCAGCTCGGGGAATTCCTCTTTCAGCACCGCTTTCGCCTTTTCAAGAAGGATCACGCCGCCTTCACCGGACGTAACCCGTCCCATGATAAGCACGTGCTTAATATCGTAGAACAGAGCGTAGTACGCGATAGTATAACCGAAGTACACACCGATGGTATCGTAGATCTTGGCGGCGCCCTCGTCGCCCTTTGCCATAAGTCCCTGCACTACCTTCAGCTTTTCCGCAGGGGAAAGGGATGCATCCAGCTCGATGCCGGCGGCGGGTGCCAGCTTGATGACCGCATCCTGGGAGAAATACTTTACGCCGCAGCCGTAGTCGCCGGACCACTCGTCCACCATAGCATTTTTGGAATAGTCACAGGGCACGAAGGCAAGCTCGTTCAGCCAGCCGGTGATGTTGCCCGCACCGTCCACGTAGCCGCCGGCTTCGCTGGTACCCATAGCGATACCGAGGACGTTATTATCACAAAGATCCATAGCGCCGGCAAGGGCGGTTACGTCGCCGTCGTTGGCAACCTCCAGGGGCACGTCGCCGAATTCCTTGGCCACGTCAATATACATGTTCTTGCACCGGGCGTTGAACTGATCCTTCGGTACTTTGAGGAACAGAGACGCCACCATAATGCGGTTATCCACGTACACGCCGGCGGAGGATACGCCGATGGCATCCACCCGGGGCATATGGGCAGCGGCACTCTTCATAGCGGCGAGGATGCCGTCGTAATGATACTGGGGATCGTCGTTGGTCTTGGGGAACCAGACCACCTCTTCGCTGTATACGCTCTTGCCGTCGATCACGGCGCTGACCTTACGGTCGCTTCCGCCGGCGTCAAAGCCGATGCGGCAGCCGTCCAGATGACGTCCCACGGGCGTGGCACTCTCGCTTGTAACCGGAGCGTCCTTAATATCGCGGTGCTCCACAGTAACCGGCGTTTCGTACACACCGCTCATGAAATCGTAGTCGAAGGCACGTGCACCGGCGGGCGTATACGCCTCGGCGATTTTTTCCGCGATCAGGGCAGAGCCTGCGATGATGATCTTATGACCGCCGCGGATCCAGAGCAGGCTTTTCACGAGACGCTCCACAAACTGGACGTTCTCCGCATCATGCCCGGTGCCGTCCGGATACACCACCGTTTCAAAGGCACTGACGTAACCCTTGTTTCTTTCAATACCGATCACCAGCCGCTGACCGCCTGCCGCTTTGGCAGACTCGGTAAACGTCCGGTACACCAGTGCCATGGGCATAAACTCTTTGTCAAGAACCGCTTCAAACTTCGCTTTCATACCGCACTTCTCCTCCGATAATAGTTTTCTTTATATCAAAGTTTGCATCCGCAAGAATAATGTCCGCATCCTTGCCCGTTTCAAGGGAGCCCTTCGCACCGTCGATGCCGATGGCACGGGCCGGGTTCAGTGATGCCGCCGCCACAATCTGATACAGAGGCAGATTTGTATGCTCCATCACGTTTTTCACGGCGTGATTCAGTTTCAGAACGCTGCCGGCAATGGTACCGTCCTCAAGGAGGCACTGAATCCCCTTCACGATGGTCTTCTGACCGCCCAGGGAATATTCGCCGTCCGGCATGCCGCCGGCACGGGTGCAGTCCGTGATAAGCACCAGTTTATCCCCTTTGCATCCGGCAATCAGCGAAAACAGGCCGGAATGGACATGGAACGTATCCGCAATCAGCTCCGTATACACGTCAGCGGAAAGGCCGGCACCTACCACGCCGGGTTTTCTGTGATGCAGACCGGTCTGGGCGTTAAACAGATGGGTAACGTGGGTTGCCCCCGCCCCGAACGCCTCCATGGCTTGTTCAAAGGAAGCGTCCGTATGACCGACGGAAACGCGCACGCGGCTGTTGGCAGTAATCTTCTTTATGGCGTCCATACCGCCGTTCACTTCCGGTGCCACGGTGCAAAGACGGATGATGTCCTGATTTTTCAGCACCCAATCGGCGTCGGGGGCTTTGATGTGCTCGCCAGCCTGTGCTCCCTTTTTGGACTCGTTGATAAAGGGGCCCTCGGCGTGCACGCCGGCGAGATACGCACCGTTCCACGTCCGGCTTTCCTCCTGCAGGGAGCGAACCACGTCAAGTGCCGTCTCAATTTCCTGCATGGAAACGGTCATGGTGGTGGGCAAAAAGGTAGTAACGCCGTTTTTCATCACGCCCTCTGCCATTATGCGGATACCGTCGGCTTTGCCGTCCGACGCATCCTCGCCCAGATACCCGTGGATATGTACGTCTACCAGTCCCGGTGCGGCGTAGAGTCCGTCGGCACGGATGATCTCCGCCTCTGCGGGAACGTCCGACTCCGGCACGACACCGATGATCTTTTCGTCAAAGAGGAGAGCCATGCCCTCTTCTATGGAATGGGGCAGTACGATCTTCGCCCCAAGGATACATTTCATAAAAAGAATCCCCTTTCCGTATGCTGTAACTGATTGGTATAATTATAACACCGTCTTTTCAAAAACGCAATACAAACCGGAGAATTATTTGCATTTTATAGTATAATTTCTTTTTGTTTCACGCTGTTTGTGCATTAAATTTACACTTTATAATACAATCTTCAGACTATATAAACTCATGAGTAAAAATACACTCACCACCGTGCGGCACTTTTCTTGACAGAAGGCACGGAATATGCTATACTGAACGCAGTAAAAAAGTAATAATCAGAGGTGCGTCGTTATGAAAAAGCTTCGGAAATCCTCCACCATCAATCTGCATGGAACACCCCAGGGAGATGCGGTCGAATTCGCCTGTGCCGGTCTGGCTTTTCACAAAAAAATCGGTTTTGATGCGGCGGATTTTCCCGTGAAGCTCATCACCCTTATGGGAGAAGATTGGGAATCGGGCATTGATACGATCTGTGCCGCATCCCGGGAGATGGGCATTCGTTTTGAGGTGTGCCATCTGCCCTACGGGGTAAAGATCGGCGGCACCCCGGAAGAAGTGGCACCGTTCAACGAACTGATGCATCAGTCTATTGAGGCGGCAAAAAGGCTGGGCGTGGATTACGCCGTGCTCCATCCCAACACCACCACCGTACCGCTGGAAGATTTCGACCGGCAGGCCCAGTACGATTCGGTCATGGAGCACCTTGCCCCTTTCGCAGAGCACGCGGCAAAGATCGGACTCTCCATTGTGGTGGAAAACATGCGGCAGGTTCCAAAACATTATCCGGTACACCGCTACTGCGGCGCCCCGGAGGAGCTTTGCGAGATCGCGGATGCGTTGGGGATCGGCGTATGCTGGGATTTCGGGCACGCCCACATTAACGGTCTCTGCCAGTCGGAGTCGCTTTCATACGTGGGCAAGCGGCTGAAGGTACTGCACGTAAACGACAACTTCGCCTGGGGCGACGATCACGTACCGCCCTTCTGCGGCACGGTGAACTGGGCGGATGCCATGAAAGGCTTGTCCGCTATCGGCTTTGACGGACTGCTGAATTATGAAATCACCGCCAGACGGGTTCCGGATACGGCGAGAGAATCCTTTGCCCGGTATCTGTACAATGCAGCGGAAGCCCTGCTCTCCCTTATGTAAACGGAAAAAGAGGTTCTGCATGTTCCATGCAGAACCTCTTTTTTTCATTAAATCAGCGGAAAACGTACCGTTGCCTTAAACAGATCCCCGTCGATGGAGATTGCAAACTCGCCGCCCTGCAGCTCCGTCAGACTGCGTGCGATGGACAAACCAAGACCGCTTCCCTCCGTATGACGGGAGGCATCTCCCCGCACGAAGCGTTCCGTCAGCTCCTCCCCACTGACCGCCAACGGCTCGGCGGAAATATTGCGGAACGTGATCACGGCCCGTCCCCCGTCAACTTGACTGGTGAAATAAGCACGGGTGGAAGGCTGGGCGTATTTTCGGATATTGGTAATGAGATTGTCAAACACACGCCACAGAAGCCGCCCGTCCGCCGAAATTACGGGATTCTCCTCTGCCAGACGGAGGATCGGTTCGATTCCGGCGGCACGAAGCGCCTCCTCGTGCTCACCCAGTGCCTGGGAAAGCAGTACGTTTGCATCCGTAGGAGCCGGCATCCACGGCATACTGCCGGAGGAGGCTTTGGACGCCTCGATCAGATCCTCCGTCAGTTTTTTCAGTCTGGCAGACTGCTGTTCCAGAATCTCCAGATACCCCGGTGCATCGGGAGAATCGAGACCGCCCACCTTCAAAAGATCCACGTAATTGATGATCGACGTCAGGGGCGTTTTGATATCGTGGGAAACGTTGGTGATCAGCTCTGCCTTCATGCGTTCCGACCGCATGCGTTCCTCCACTGCCCTGTTCAGTCCCTCGCTGAGATTGTTGAGATTCTCGCCGTGTTTTTTGAAATCCGGCGGCATATAGGAAGTATCCACTCGAAAATCCGTATTTCCTGCTGAAAGCTGCTGCCCGGCCTTTTGCAGCCGGCGCATCATCAGCACGAGCCAGACGAGAAGCGCCAGAAGGATCGGACGGGTAAAGAGCCAGGAGACCAGATATTCCGAGCCGCCGAGCGCCAGAAAGAACAGTTCAAAGGCACTCCACAGAAGAAAGCCCACTGCCGTTTTCCAAAAGAGAGGCAGACGCAGAAGAACGTGCCAGAGCAGCCGTGCACCGCGGCCCAATAATTTCAGAAGCCGCCACGTAAGCGTGTTCTTCCAAAAGGTTTTCGCCTTCAGACGCACGGCCAGTGTAGTAAGCAGTTCAATGAACAGAACGCTCCAGACAATGCCGGCAATGATGAAAAAGACAGTTAAGGCATCGTTGCCGAAAATAAAGCTGTCACAGACGGATAGCGTAAACATAAACAGGAAATAGTACGCCGTGGCAACAATCTCCAAGGGAAGTCGGTCAAAGCCCCGAAGATAGATTCCCTCCGTGCCTCGCCGGTGCCCGGCGGCACACAGAAGAAACACGATCAGCAAAAGGGAAAACAGCATCGTGCCCACAGCCACCCAGATCAGCACGTACCGGGCGGCAATACAGAAATCCGCCAGTGAAAGTGCGTAATAAAAGCCGTCCTTGGCCGAAAGATCCTCTTGCAGGTACGCAGTGATCTCCACCACTTCCACCGGCCGGTCGAGCATCTCATCATAGTAATGACAGGCAGTGGAAAACGTATAACTGTACGGGCCTGTCTCGTAGTTCTGATACAGCGTTTTCCCGGTTTCAATCTCTACTGCCTGCACGGAAAGGTTACAGTTTTCCCGTGCGGTCTGTATTTGATAGCTTTTAAGCCGAATGTCGTCTCCGTCTCCCTGCAAAACCACATACGCATAGTTCTGCAGTACGCTGGAATTCCACTGGAAAACGGATTCCGCGATCTGCTGCCGCAGCCAGACGCCCCCGTCCTTATAGGCAGAGTTTCTCTCCATAATGAGTGCGGCGGCCGCCGATACAAGGGCGGTCAGCATAGACACGATCAACAGAATCACCGCTACGGCCTTCACTGCTTTGCTGCTTAACAGTTTCATCCCGGTTTCACCTCCATTTTGTATCCCTGTCCCCATACCACCTTAATATATCTTGGCTCGGCAGGGTTGATCTCCAGTTTTTCCCGCAAATGGCGGATGTGTACCGCCACGGCGTTTTCCGCCCCGTAGGGTTCCTCACCCCAGACACGGCGGTAGATCTCCTTCGGGGAAAACACCGTTCCCACGTTCTGCATAAGCAGACGC
>JAZQDY010000109.1:0-27666 GCA_045547015.1 Eubacteriales bacterium
CGGACTTCCGGCGGGAGATCCGTACGCTCACCACGGAGTACGGTCTTCTCCATTCCCAGAAAACGGATAAGGAGAACGCTACCTACGAACTGTACTACGATTATACGGAAAAGCTGTCCGGCATCCCCTCCCACCGGGTGCTGGCGGTAAACCGGGGCGAAGCGGAGGACATCCTGAAGGTTTCCGTAGAGATCGAAAAGGATATTATCCTGAACTATCTCGTAGCACAGGTAATCACGGATTATAAGAGCCCTGCCTTCAAATACGTGGCGTCCGCCGTATGCGACGCTTATGACCGGCTGATTGCGCCGTCCATCGAAAGAGAAATTCGCGCCGCTCTTACGGAAATGGCAGGTGAGCAGGCAATCAAACTGTTCTCCGACAACCTGAAACATCTGCTCATGCAGGCGCCGCTGAAGGGCAAAACGGTCCTCGGCTACGATCCCGGCTACCGTACGGGATGCAAACTGGCCGTGGTGGATAAGACCGGCATGGTGATCGATACCGCGGTGATTTATCCCACCAAGCCCCAGGAGCGGATTGAGGAAAGCCGCCGCGTGGTGACGAAGCTGATTCAGAAATACGGCATCGACGTGGTTGCCATCGGCAATGGAACCGCGTCCGGCGAGAGCGAAATGTTTATTGCCGACACGCTTCGCGAGATCGGCGGCGATACGAAGTATATCATCGTCAGCGAGGCGGGCGCCTCCGTATATTCCGCCTCCAAGGTGGGTGCGGAGGAGTTCCCGGATTTCGATGTGACCCAGCGTTCCGCCGTGTCCATTGCCCGCCGTCTGCAGGATCCTCTGGCGGAGCTTGTAAAGATCGACCCAAAGTCCATCGGCGTGGGTCAGTACCAGCACGATATGAAGGAAGCACGTCTGGACGAAGCCCTCACCGGCGTGGTGGAGGACTGTGTAAACGCCGTGGGCGTGGATCTGAATACCGCTTCCTATATGCTTTTATCCTATATCGCCGGCATCAATATGACTGCGGCAAAGAATATCGTAAAATACCGGGACGAGAACGGCGAGTTTACCTCCCGTGCACAGGTTTTGAAGGTGCCCCGCATCGGTGCCAAGGCATACGAGCAGTGTGCCGGCTTCCTCCGTGTACCGGGCTCCGCGGAGATTCTTGACAATACCGGCGTGCATCCCGAATCCTACGGTGCGGCACAGCGTCTTTTGGAGGTGTTCGGCTATACCGTGGAAGATGTGCGCACGGGCAACCTGAAAACGCTCCGCCGCCGCGCGGAGGATACGGGTATCGCCGCCCTTGCGGAGAAGATTGGATGCGGCGAGGCAACCTTGACCGATATTATCGGCGAGCTGGAAAAGCCGGGGCGTGACGTGCGTGACGGTCTGCCCCAGCCCCAGCTGAAGGAGCGCGTGCTCACTATGGAAGAGCTGACCCCCGGTATGTGCCTTACCGGTACGGTGCGCAACGTAATCGATTTCGGTGCGTTTGTGGATATCGGTGTCCACCAGGACGGGCTTGTTCACGTGTCCGAGATCGCCGACCGTTTCGTGAAGCATCCCAGTGAGGTGGTTTCCGTGGGCGATATCGTGCAGGTGCGCGTCAAGAGCGTGGATCTGAAAAAGAAGCGCATTGCCCTGTCCATGAAGGGGCTTTCTCAGTGATTCTAATATTATTAGAGTTTTAATTCTTCGGTTTTCGCTGTAATTTGCTGCTTGTTCATTTCTTTTTGTGCAATGTACACAAATGAATAAATTAAATTTTGGAGAAAAAAACTCTTTTATTTGGCGCGATTTTTTGGTACAATATATCACAGCAAAATATGTGATGCTGTGCGCTCCGTTTCGGGGGCGCGGCGTGCCGCTTTCGGCGGCAGCAGAAAAATCCGATAATCATTCAGGAGGATACATACATGGCAAGCCTTTCCCTTAAGCACATTTATAAGAAATATCCCGGCGGTGTAACGGCTGTTTCCGACTTCTGCCTGGAAATCAAGGACAAGGAGTTCCTCGTTCTCGTAGGCCCTTCCGGCTGCGGTAAGACCACGACTCTCCGTATGATCGCAGGTCTTGAAGAAATCTCCGAGGGTGAGCTTTTCATCGGCGACAAGCTGGTGAACGACGTAGCACCGAAGGATCGCGATATCGCGATGGTGTTCCAGAACTACGCTCTGTACCCGCACATGTCCGTATTTGATAACATGGCATTCGGTCTGAAACTCCGCAAGACTCCCAAGGAGGAGATTAAGCGCCGCGTAGAAGAGGCTGCTCGTATCCTCGATATCACCCACCTGCTCGACAGAAAGCCGAAGGCTCTGTCCGGTGGTCAGAAGCAGCGTGTTGCTCTCGGCCGTGCAATCGTTCGTAACCCGAAGGTATTCCTTCTGGACGAGCCGCTGTCCAACCTGGACGCTAAGCTCCGTGCAACGATGAGAACCGAGCTTACCAAGATCCACCAGAGAGTGGGTACCACCTTCGTATACGTAACGCATGACCAGGTCGAGGCTATGACCATGGCTACCCGTATCGTTGTTATGAAGGACGGTCTCATCCAGCAGGTAGATACGCCTCAGAACCTGTACGATCTGCCCGTAAACCTCTTCGTTGCAGGCTTTATCGGCACGCCGCAGATGAACTTCATCAACTGCACGCTGGAGCAGAAGGGCGACGGTATCTACGCTTGCTTCGGTACCGATTCTCTGAAACTGCCGGCTGAAAAGGCAAACGATCCTATCGTTAAGGATTACATCGGCAAGGATGTTGTTATGGGTATCCGTCCGGAATCTATCCACGACGAGCCTATGTATCTCTCCAGCATGCCCGATTCCGTAATCGAGTGCGACGTAGAAGTAACCGAGCTTATGGGCTCCGAGATTTATCTCTACCTGGTTGCTAACGAGCAGAATATGACTGCCCGTGTTTCCGCCCGCTCCACGGCTCGCGCAGGCGACGTTATCAAGATTGCGATCGATATGTCCCGCGTTCACTTCTTCGACAAGGACACCGAGCGTTATATCGTTCACTAATCTGAAAGCAAATAAAAAACGGACAGAGTTTTAGGGTAGCGCCCTAAAGGACAGTTTTGCAAGAATACGGTATATCTCGAAAGAGGTATGCCGTATTTTGTATTTGTGGACACAAATGCAGTGCTTGTCAGAAAAAATGACGTTCAACGAGTCTGTAGTAAAATAGATGGGATTTTAATATTCAACATACTGTTTGTATAAAAACCCTCGCTCCATTATGGAACGAGGGTTAAGCTTATTACATTTCTTTCTTTTTATAGAACACAACGGATAGATACCAAGAAAGCACATATATTCCGATACCCACAAGGCAAGCAATAGGCAAAACGGCGTTCAGTCGAATTTCGTTTTGCAGACCTTCCTTAAAGATCGTAGTTGCGATAATGCTTCCGGCACACACCACGCCTATCATCACATAGTAGGCACCACGCCCTTTTTCTACTCCGTATTTGAATACAAACGGGAGAGTCAGCGACGAGGCAACACTCGCCATTATCAGCAAGAGCATCATTAGTAACAAAAACTCTTTCATAACGAAAGTGCCTTCAATACCCATTTTCACTCCCTGCGCGGCGCATATTGCAATCAGCATAGCTATTTGTGTGAACAATCCTATCAGATATTTTGCGGATACAATTTGCGTTTTGGTATATGGCAACGTACCAACATATTCTGTAAAGCGGCTGCGCTCGTCATATCCAAGGAGGTTGACGGGGATCATACCGCACAGTAAACATGGGTAGAAAATGAAGAACATATTGCCGCTACTCATCATAGAAAGAATGATAAATCCGATACTAACGAAAAGATAATATCTACAATATTTTTTCATCATATACCAATCTTTCAATAATAGACCTTTCATATCATTTCGCCTCCTTTACCATAAATACGAACAGTTCCTCAATGCTAATAGGACTTAACTTGAAGCCATCTGGCGAATCCTTACGTGATACAATAACTTCTGCACCGTAAGGTGTTTCCTTTTTGTACTTGACGGAACTTTCGTCAAGCTCCGAAAGTTGTTCTACCGTACAGTGAATGATACCATACTCGGAGAGCAGTTCGTCTTTTTCCTTGCAAAGCAACAGCTTACCTTTATGAAGAAAAGCTACATAGTCGCAAAGTCTTTCAAGGTCGCTGACGATGTGCGAAGATATGAGAATGGAGTGGTTTTCATCCCTTGTAAAATCGTAGAACATATTCACCACCTCGTCACGCACAACGGGGTCGAGTCCGCTTGTCGGTTCATCAAGAAGCAATAGCTTTGCGCCGTGTGAGAGAGCAACGGCAATACCGAGCTTCATTTTCATACCGCGCGAAAAATCCTTGAAAGGCTTATTATCGGGCAGGGATAACTTTTGCAGAAGTCGGGCATATTCTGCCTCATTCCAATTACGAAATGTATGCTTCATAACATTGCCGACCTGCTTTGCCGTCAAGCATTCCGGCATACCAACCTCGTCCATTACGACGCCGATATCCTCTTTAATAAGTGATATGTTTTTGTCGTTATCCTTGCCGAGTATCGTAATCGTTCCGCTATCCTTATGAAGCATATCCAAGATGAGCTTTATCGTGGTGCTTTTACCTGCACCGTTCTCACCGATCAGCCCCATAATGCAACCGCTTGGCAGAGTAAGACTTATGTTATCCAAACAAAATCCCGAAAAAGATTTGCTTACATTCTTTATTTCGAGTGCGTTCATTCTTGCTCCTCCATACCGAACGTAATCATTTCAATTATATCGTCACGGCTCAAATTGCAGGACGCGGCGAGCTTTGCTATCTGCTCAATATGAGCTTCGATTTTTTTTAAATTTTCTTCTCGCAAAAGCTCTACGTTTTTCGGCGCAACGTAACATCCCTTTGCCGGAAGGGTGTAAATAAAGCCTTCCTTTTCAAGTTCTTCATACGCGCGCTTGGTCGTAATAAAACTTATTCGCAGATCTTTTGCAAGACCGCGAATGGACGGGAGCATCTCGTCCTCCTTCAGCTCACCGCTTATGATCTGATTTTTGATTTGAGAGTAAATCTGATTATATATCGGTTCGCCGCTTTTATTGTCAATCAAGATATGCACGTCATCACTCCCCACCTGTTAAAACTGTATAACTATATTATACACAGTTGTGGCGATTTTGTCAATAGGTTTTGCAAAACACGAACAAGAAAGCCCTCGCTCCTTTCAGAACGGGGGCTAATGTTGTTTTTGTAATGCTCGTATATCTTAATTATCAGAAAATGTCCTTTAGGGTACGTACCCTTCTGTCCGTTTTTTTTGTCTGCGGAGGTTCTCTCTGCAGGGAAAAAGAGAGAGTTTTTCGATTTTCTGTCAAAGGTTGCCAGCCGGAGCGGTGATGTGATATAATAAGCGTACGGCGGCATGTTCGGACGCTGCGGAGTATAATATTGGGAGCATTTGTTATGACGGAAGAATTGAAAAGAAAAATCGGCCAGATGTTTATGGTGGGAATAGCCGGGGGAAGTTTGTCTCCGGAACAAAAGGCATTTTGCGAAAAATATAAGATCGGCAACTATTGCCTCAGTGCGCAGAACTGTATTTCGACAGAGTCTTTGTGCAGCCTTACGGCTGAACTTCGGGATTTCACGTATCGGTCATCCGGGGGGTATCCGTTTATCTCCATCGATCAGGAAGGAGGCTGGGTTACCCGCTTCTACGAAGGGGCAGCTTTGATTCCCGGTGCCATGTCCTATGCTGCTGCCGGTGCTGACCGGGCAAAAATGATTTCCGTCGGCGAGAAACTGGGGCGGATTCTCCGTGCCGCAGGCTGTAATATGGATAATGCACCTGTTCTGGACGTGAACGTCAATCCGGAAAATCCTATTATCTCCTCCCGCTCCTATGGTGATACGGCAGAGCAGGCGGCGGAGTTGGGTGTTGGCTTTTCCATGGGTCTTCAGTCGGCGGGTGTTGTGACGGCTGTAAAACATTTTCCCGGGCACGGCAATGTATGTGGTGACACACATCTGGGCGATGTGCATAATGTGGAAAGTAAGGAAGTGCTTCAGAAAACGGAATTTGTTCCCTTTAAGCGGGTGCTTGAAGCAGGTACCGGCGCGATCATGTGCGCCCATGTAATCTTTGATGCGTACAGCGACCGTCCCTGTACCGTTTCGCCGGAGATTATTACCGATCTTCTCCGCCATGAAATGCAATTTGATGGCGTGGCAGTGACCGATGCCATGGAAATGCGTGCCATCAGTCAGAGATATTCGCTGGGAGAGGCCGCCGTTCTTGCCATTCTGGCAGGGTGCGATATTCTTTTGTATTACACATTCCGGCCGAAGAACGTGGCGGAAGCGGTAGAGGCGGTTTACGCTGCGGTTGAATCGGGACGGATTCCGAGGGAACGGATTGAAGAATCCTGCGAGCGGATTCTCCGGCAGAAAGAAAGATTCAATATTGCCGACTGTGCGCCGGATCGCACGTTGGTATCGGCTCTGGCACATGACGAAGCGGCGCTCACACAGGTGTTCCGGGATAAGCTGAACTCCGTCACCTGTATAAAAAATGACGGTGTGCTGCATCAGATTGCCGGCAAAAAACTGCTTTGCATCGCGCCGGTGTGCGACGCGTTGCGCGGCGTGGAGGAAGCAAGCCGGCAGATTCTGAGCTTTGCCGATCTGTTTGCGGCGGAGTTTGAAAATGCCGCGGCGTGCGTTTCGTCCCTTTGCGGATTGACGCCGGAAGTGCAGACGGCCATTGACGGCAGTTACGATATTGCCGTGGCAGGTATCTTCAATGCAGGACTGAAGCCGGGACAACTGGATATTCTGAAGGCGCTGGAGAAAACGGGCAAGCCCGTCATTGCTGTACTGCTTGGCTCTCCTTACGATTATAAGTATACGAAAAACTGCCAGGCTGTAATTACGGGATATGAGTATACGACCCTTTCGGTGAAAGCCATTCTGCATGCTATGAAAAGTTGTTCCTATCCCGGAAAATTGCCGGTGGTGCTTCCCTGAACGCGTTTTTTGCCGCGGGGTAAATTCTGACGCATGCGGCAGAGTTTACCGCTGAAAAAATCTTGCATTTTTCCTAATAATTATTCATTTCCCCTTGCTTTTTTTACCCGTGTCGATTATAATATGTATAAAGAGAATTAAGTGGCGGGAGGGGTCTTTGTGCGGCGCGTTTTTTGTGTGATTGCTGTTTTTTTGCTGTGCATGTCCTTGCCGCTCGGCGTCTTTGCCGGTGACGTGCCCGCGGGCACAGTCCTTTTCGCTCAGCGATACGGAGATTTCTCCGATCCGCGTCAGACCGGCATCCGTTTTGGCACGGGCGGCGGTAAAGCGGCTCTTTCTTTAGAGGCGGGGTTAACCATTTCCCCCGATGACGACCGGAAAGTGTATCTCTTGCTGCCGGATCTGCCCGATGCCGCGGGGACGGATACATATACGGTGGAATTTTCCTTCCGGTTTACGGATGTTTCTGCCGACAACGGCTATTTTGGTTTTCTCATGACTGCCCAGGGGGATGTTCCCTCCAACCGGACGGAACTGATTCTCCGTGCCGGCGGTACGGTGGACGGAATCGGGACGCTCGGTGAATCGCTTGTGTCTGCTATGGCGGCGGGGACGCCCGTGTTCGTTACTGTCCCTGTTCTGAATGGTATGATGTACGAGGTGAACGTGCGGTGCGGTGATGCGGAAGAGAAGCTGGTGCTTCCTGCCGTGAAGATGATTGCGGAGGGAAGCCGGGGCTTTGTTCTGCGCAACGCATCCGTTTCTGTGGAATCCGTTGCGGTTGTCAATGGCGTTGGATACAGTAAGAAGATGGGCGAGTATGCTTCTTCGTCTTATACGGTGCCTGTTTCTTTGGAGAAGCCTGTGGAGCCGCTTTCTCCTGCTACGCCGGATGCGGCGATTCCGGTCTTCGGCGTTGCCGTTGCTGCCGGGTTGACTGTTTTTTTGCTCCGACGGCGGCGCTGTGTATAAAATTTCTCCGCGGCGGAAAAATATATCTGATTTGTGTACGGGACTGCGTATTTTGCGCAGTCCCGCGCTTTTAGTGATAAAAAATCACCTCGTTCACGAAATATTAACGGATTATATTTATATTAGTGTTGATTTTGTGCGTCCAAAATGGTAAATTGTTAGTCGAAGGTTAGCACTTGCGCTCTTTGAGTGCTAAAAAGACAAATTCCGGAAAGGAGGCGTTTCCCAAAAATGACGGAAAGAGAGCTGAGCGAAAGAAAAAAACTGATCCTGAAAGCGGTGATTGAGTCCCATATCGAAATGGGCGAGCCGGTGGGCAGTAAGTATCTGACACAGTATAAGCAGATCGCCTATTCGTCTGCTACGATCCGCAACGAAATGGCGGAGCTGGAGGAGATGGGCTATCTGGAGCAGCCCCATACATCTGCGGGACGCGTTCCTTCGGAGGCCGGATACCGATTTTACGTGGACTCTTTGGTAGAGCGCTACAATATGACCAACCGGGAGATTACGGAGCTGAAAACCGCCCTCCGTTCCCGCCAGGCAGAGCTGGACAACATTCTGGAAGAAGCCATGCGGCTTGCCTCTTCCATGACGAATTACACCGCGCTGGCCCTTCGCTCCCGGCACGTCCGCAACGTGGTTACCCGCTTTGAGGTGATCCGCGTGGCGGAAAGAAAGATGGTACTGGTCATGGTCATGTCCGGCGGTACGGTGAAGAGCAAGTATATTCTCTGCGAAACGGCTGTTCCGGACGATGCGGCGGCGCTTCTGGCCCATACGCTGAATCAGTGTCTGGTGTCTGTGACCGCCGAAGAGATTACGCTGCCCTTGCTGATGGATATGGAACGGCGCATGGGCGTGTACGCCTATTTGGTGACGCCTGTATCCAAGGGCGTGTACGAAACGCTGACTTCGTTCTCCGGCGGGGATCTGAAGTTTGACGGTATCAACCGGCTGCTTTCCTATCCTGAGTATTACGATTTCGACCGGCTGAAGCAGATGCTGCAGATGTTCGAGCAGAAAGATGATCTGCTCAGACTCATCTCCGAGGAAACCCGGGCGGTGGAGCAGTCCGGCGAGGACGGCAAGGTGCAGGTGTATATCGGACACGAAAACATGGTTAACATCATGGACAATTCCACGCTTATATTCAAAACCATCAAAAGCGGCGGGCACGCCATCGGTACGATCGGTATTATCGGTCCGACCCGTATGGACTATTCCCGGGTGATCTCCATGATCGATCAGCTGACTGCCAGCATCCGGGATGCACTGGATGACGGCGGGGAAGAACAACCATAGTAAGGGGAAAAGACGATGAACAAAGAAGAAATCAAGCAGAACGAACCGGAAGAGACGGTGACGGAAGATACGGCGGAGACGCCCGAGGAGGAGGCACCTGCCGGACGCAAGGATGTCAAAAAGCTCCGCGGGGAAATCGCACAGCTCACAAAGAAGCTGGAGGCGGCCGAGGCCGAGGCGGCAGACGCCAAGGATAAATACCTCCGCACCCTGGCGGAATACGATAACTTCCGTAAGCGCAGTGCCAAGGAGCGGGACGGCATATACGCCGATGCGGTGACGGACAGCGTAACGCAGCTTTTGCCGCTGTTCGATAATCTGAAGCAGGCGCGTGAGTATGCCGACGGCGATCCCGCCAAGGTGGCTGAGGGGGTTCGCATGATCCTTGCCGCCGTGCCGGATATTCTCGCTAAAATGGACGTGACCGAATTCGGTGCGCCCGGGGATACGTTCGATCCCAATATTCACAACGCGGTTCTCCACGTGGAGGACGACGAGCACGGCGAGGGCGAAATTCTGGAAGTATTCCAGAGCGGCTACCGCCGGGGCGATAAGATCATCCGCTACGCTATGGTGCGGGTGGCAAACTGATTCAAAAACGCTTACAAAACAAAATTTATAAACAATATATTTGGAGGATTATTTGTTATGGGAAAAATCATCGGTATAGATCTTGGTACGACCAACTCCTGCGTTGCCGTTTATGAGGGCGGCGAGCCGGCTGTTATCCCCAATCCGGAAGGCGCACGGACCACGCCGTCCGTGGTAGCTTTCTCCAAGACCGGCGAAAGAATGGTCGGTCAGGTGGCAAAGCGCCAGGCAATCACTAACCCCGATAAGACCATCATGAGCATCAAGCGTAAGATGGGCACCGATTATAAGGTGGATATCGACGGCAAGATGCTGACGCCCCAGGAAATTTCCGCTATGGTTCTGCAGAAGCTGAAGGCGGATGCGGAAGCATTCCTCGGCACTACTGTTACCGACGCGGTTATCACCGTGCCCGCTTACTTCTCCGACGCACAGCGTCAGGCTACGAAAGACGCCGGTAAAATCGCCGGTCTGGAAGTAAAGCGCATCATCAACGAGCCCACTGCTGCCGCTCTCGCTTACGGCGTGGATAAGGACGGCGTGGATCAGAAGATCATGGTATATGACCTGGGCGGCGGTACGTTCGACGTATCCCTGCTTGAGATTTCCGACGGCGTGTTTGAAGTGCTGGCTACCAACGGCGATACGGCACTGGGCGGTGACGACTTCGACCAGCGCATCATCGACTGGATTGCCGATACCTTCAAGGCCGAAAACGGCATCGATCTGCGGAACGATAAGATGGCTCTCCAGAGACTGAAAGAGGCAGCAGAGAAGGCAAAGATCGAGCTGTCCGGCACCATGAGCACCCAGATCAATCTGCCCTTTATTACCGCAGACGCTACCGGGCCGAAGCACTTTGATGCCGCCCTGTCCCGCGCTAAGTTCAACGAGCTGACCGCCGACCTGGTGGAGCGCACCATGGGGCCCACCAAGAAGGCACTGGCTGACGCCGGTCTGCCCGTTTCTCAGGTGGATAAGGTTCTGCTGGTAGGCGGTTCCACCCGTATTCCTGCCGTACAGGATGCGGTAAAGAACTTCATCGGCAAGGATCCCTTCAAGGGCATTAACCCCGACGAGTGCGTAGCTATCGGTGCGGCTATCCAGGGCGGCGTTCTGGGCGGCGACGTGAAGGATGTTCTGCTGCTGGACGTTACGCCTCTGTCCCTCGGTATCGAGACGCTGGGCGGTGTATTCAACCGCATCATCGACCGCAATACCACCATCCCCGTAAAGAAGAGCCAGGTATATTCCACCGCCGCTGACGGTCAGACCTCCGTGGAGATCCACGTTCTGCAGGGTGAAAGAGATATGGCTGCCGGCAATACCACCCTCGGCCGCTTCATTCTGGACGGCATCGCACCGGCTCCCCGCGGCGTACCGCAGATCGAGGTTACCTTCGATATCGATGCCAACGGTATTGTAAACGTTACCGCGCAGGATAAGGGTACCGGCAAGGAACAGCACATCACCACCACTCCCTCTACCAATATGTCCAAGGAGGACATCGACCGCGCCGTAAAGGATGCGGAGAAATTTGCCGAGGAGGATAAGAAGCAGAAGGAAGCCGTTGAGGTGAAGAACCACGCCGAGAGCATGATCTTCCAGATCGAGAAATCCCTCGGTGAGCTGGGCGACAAGGTAACGGAGGACGAAAAGGCACCCGTTCTCGCCGCTGTGGAGAAGCTGAAAGAAACCGTAAAGGGCAATGATACGGACGCTATCAAGGCGGATACCGAGGCTCTGGAAAAGTCCTTCTATCCGCTGGCTGAAAAGCTGTATCAGGCCGCACAGGCCGCCGGCGGGGCAGGTTTCGATCCCAACGCGAACCCCGGTGCAGGTGCACAGGGCGGCGACGGCACGTACTACAACGCCGATTTCGAGGATAAGAGCGATAACTGATAAACACGAAAATACCCCCGGTGCCGCCTTTGCGGCATCGGGTGCGAGGGGCGTTTTTGAAACACCCCTCGCATTTGGCGTTTTTCTATTCTCTCCGGAAAGCGGAGAAAGGTGAGTGACAATGGCAGAAACAAAACGTGACTATTACGAGGCACTGGGCATCGATAAATCCGCCGACGAGGCGGCGATAAAAAAAGCGTACCGCACGCTGGCAAAAAAGTATCATCCCGATATCAATCCGGGGGATGCGGAGGCGGAAAAGAAGTTTAAGGAAGTAAACGAAGCGTACGCCGTCCTTTCCGATCCGGAAAAGAAAGCCCAGTACGACCAGTTCGGCCACGCCGCTTTCGAAAACGGCGGTATGGGCGGCGGTTTTGGCGGCTTCGGCGGCATGGATTTCGATATTTCCGATATATTCTCCAGCTTCTTTGGCGGCGGCATGGGCGGCTCCGGCACCCGCCGCGGCCCCGTGCGCGGTGAGGATATCAACGTCCGCGTGACGCTTACCTTTGAGGAAGCGGTGTTCGGCGTCAAAAAAGAAATCTCCTATCAGCGCGTGCAGAAGTGCGGCACCTGCTCCGGTACCGGCGCGGCGAAGGGAACTTCTCCCAAAACCTGCAGCACCTGCGGCGGATCCGGCCGCGTCCGCGTGCAGCAGCGCACGCCCCTCGGCATCATGCAGACGCAGAAAACCTGCGACGCCTGCCGCGGTACGGGTAAAATTATCGAAAAGCCCTGTGACGACTGCCGCGGAAACGGCTACGTCCGCGCTACGAAAAAACTGGACGTAACGATTCCTGCCGGCATCGATGACGGTCAGCGCATCGTGCTCAGCGGGCAGGGAAGTGACGGCAGAGACGGCGGCCCCGCCGGGGATCTGTACATTTACGTGAGCGTGAAGCCTCATTCTGTGTTTGAGCGGGAGGGAAGCGATATTTACTGCGAAGTGCCGATCTCCTTTACAGAGGCGGCGCTGGGCGCACAGATCGATATCCCAACGCTGGAGGGAACGGAGAAATTCGACATTCCCGAGGGCACCCAAACCGGTACCACGTTCAATCTTCGTCAGAAGGGCGTGCCGGTGGTGAATACGAAGAACCGCGGTACGCTGCATATCACCGTAACGGTGGAAGTGCCGAAAAATCTCAGCGGAGAACAGAAGGATATTCTCCGGAAATTTGCAGAAAGCTGCGGAGAAGCCAACACCAAGGGCCGCGATAAGTTTTTCAAGCGATTCTTCAAATAAGCGGAGGACGGAAAGTGGAAAAAGTGGAATACGAAACCATTGAAAATTACGAGGACAAAAACTGGATCTGTATCCGCGTAAGTGCAGACCGGGAGCATCTCGATACACTGACTGCCATCATGAGCATGGTGGATAATGCGCTGATGATCGAGGATTTCTCCGATGTGGAGAAGGAATTGGATGGCGTATACGGCGATCTGATCGACGAGGAGCTGCTGCAGAAGGACCGTACCACAGCGGCTGTGTCTGTATTCGTGCCGGATGAAAAATCCCCTGCCGAGGCAGAGTTCTTCGTGCGCGCCCGCCTTGCAGAGTGCGGAATCGACGCGGAGGTTACCACCGCCGGTGTTTCGGAGGAGGATTGGGCGGATTCCTGGAAAAAGTACTATAAGCCTATCAAAACGGGCAAGCGTCTGGTGATCGTGCCGGTATGGGAGACGTATGTACCAAAGCCCGGTGAGGTGACGGTGCTGATGGATCCCGGTATGGCATTCGGTACGGGTACCCATGAGACCACCCGCCTTTGTGCGGCCCATCTGGAATCCTACGTGAAGCCCGGCTGTACTGTGCTGGACGTGGGCTGCGGCAGCGGAATTTTAGCAATCTGTGCTTCCAAGCTGGGGGCGGCATCCGCTTATGCCTGCGATATTGATCCGGTAGCGGTGCGGATTGCGGGAGAAAACTGTGTTCTGAATGGAACGGAGAACGTAACCTGCGCTGTCTCCGATCTTCTGAAAGATGTGCCCGCCGGGCAGTACGATGTGTGCGTCGCCAACATCGTGGCAGACGTTATTATCCGTATGGCACCGGATATCGGCCGCTTTATGAAAGAGGACGGCGTGCTGATCGTTTCCGGCATCATTGAGGAGCGTGCAGAGGAGGTGCTGTCCGTCCTTGCGGCGAATGGGCTTACAGTCACCGACGGCAAGCGTGAGAACGGCTGGTACGCCGGTGTGGTTGCAAAGCGATAAAGCGTGTGAATAAAATGAGACGGTATCCCGTGACGGGTACCGTCCTTTTTATATTTTTTGGCACTGTTTTCGATGATTTCAGAAAAAGAATGCAAGAGTTTTACAAAAAAAATTGACAAATGGACGCCGATATAGTATAATATTATGGTATCATAACAGAATTGTGTCCGTCGGGTGGAACTTGTGCCGCGGCTGCGGCGTCTGTTATATTGATGTTTTTGTGCTTTTGTGCGGCATTTTCGTTGTATCTGCCGCCTATTCTTAAAGAAACAGAAAAGGAGCGGTTCGCTTTAGCGGACGGATCTGAGATGGTTATGGCAAAAGAGAATATGCTTATGAAATTGAAAAACGGAAAATCTTCGCTGTCTGTCAGAAAGAAGAAAAACAGCAATGTGGCTGCGGGACGGATGGCAATTATGATCCTTGCAGATATCATTGCGATCTGCATACTGAGTGCTTTGCACAGCAGCGGTCAGCGGGAACTTCGGTTCTATGAAAACTGGCTTGTGCCGCTGACGGTGGTGTTCGGCGTGCTGTCCCTGGCATCGGTGATTTATCAGGTTGTTGTTATCGTAAAGAAGATGGATACCTCCGGTCACTATATCACGCCGGCGATGCTGCTGTGCGTTACGCTGTTTGCGTTTATTTCCTGCCTTCTGTATACCCGGCTGATTCCTACCACGATCATGATCGCATCTGTGGTGGCTACTGTGCTGTTCGTGGTGTATTGCCTGTACGTGCACGTTTTCTACCGCTGAGACGGCGTACTCCCTGCCCGGTGCGTCGGCAGCTTTCGCTGTCTTGCAAGGATGTACCAAAAAAAGATGCAGAAAATTAGAAAAAATACAGAAATAACTATTGAAAAAACACAAAAAATGCTGTAAAATATAGTATAGTATATACAATTAGTGAATCGTTTGTATTGATTTTGTATGCTGAAATGCTGAATTGTTGAAAGGAGTCGTCTTATGTCGAGCCGTCTTTTTCAGGGAATCATCCATCAGATGCGCGACACGATTGACCGTGTGACCGGCGTTATTGACGAGAACGGCGTAATCATCGCTTGCAGCGAACTTGTGAAAATCGGAGAGATGAAGCCGGGGGTGCGTGACGAGCTTTCGTACACGACGGAGGCGGTAACCATCGGAGGCGTTACTTACCGACCCATCTCTATGGACGCAAAATGGGAATATATCGTATTCGTGGAGGGCGAGGACAAGCTGGCGGATAAGATCGCTACGATCCTTTCCGTTACCTTTGCCAACATAAAAAATCTGTACGACGAAAAGTATGATAAAAGCTCTTTTATCAAGAATATCATCCTTGATAATATTCTTCCCTCCGATATCTACATCAAGAGCAAGGAACTGCATTTCAGCACGGAAGAGGTTCGGGTCGTATTCCTGATTAAGTTCCATACCAAGGGCGAGGCACTCCCCTTTGATATGGTGCAGAACATCTTCCCGGATAAGAATAAGGATTACGTAATCAGCGTGGGCGAGCAGGACATCGTCCTCGTCAAGGAAGTAAAGCCCAACTCTCCCGTGAAGGAAATCGAGAAGCTGGCAAAATCCATTGCGGATACGCTGAATTCCGAATTCTTCACGAAGGTGTCTATCGGTATCGGCAAGCCGGTGGACAACATCAAGGACCTGGCCCGTTCCTACAAAGAAGCACAGGTGGCTCTGGAAGTGGGCAAGGTGTTTGATACGGAAAAGGATATTATCAGCTACGAAAATCTGGGCATCGGCCGTCTGATTTATCAGCTGCCTACCACACTCTGTGAAATGTTCCTGCAGGAAGTATTCAAAAACGGATCGCTGGAATCGCTGGATCGGGAAACGCTGATGACCATTCAGTGCTTCTTTGAGAATAATCTGAACGTGTCGGAAACCTCCCGGAAACTGTTCGTGCACCGCAACACGCTGGTGTACCGCCTGGAGAAGATCCGCAAGCTGACCGGTTTGGATCTCCGTGAGTTTGACCATGCGATCACCTTTAAGGTGGCACTGATGGTAAAGCGGTATCTGACCACGAAACCGACGAAATTCTGATAGCCGGTGCGGCTGCTGTGACAGCATAAGCATTTGACATCGTATGTAGGAAAAAGGGAACTGCGCTGGGATTGAAGCTGCCGCCTTTTGCGGTATGGCTCCCCCGGCGCATTCCCTTGCCATGTTTTATCGGGATTTTTCAATTGGCGGATTTTCCCGTTTTTCTGCAGAGGAAAATCTGTTTTAAGCCCATTTTTTATTAAAATGTGACTGAAGGATATTATGATTACATTCAAAAACGTACGAAAATCTTACCCTAACGGCACAGTGGCGCTGGACGGGATCAACCTGCGGGTGGAAGACGGCGAATTCGTATTTATCGTCGGTCATTCCGGCGCGGGAAAGACAACCATGATGAAGCTTTTGCTCCGTGAGGAGAAGCCTACGTCCGGCTCTATTGTGGTGGGAGATTACAACCTCTCCCGCATGTCTGCGTTCCGGGTACCTTACTATCGGCGGGAGCTGGGCGTGGTGTTCCAGGATTTCCGCCTGTTCCCCAACAAAACCGTGTTTGAAAATGTGGCATTTGCCATGCGTGTGGTGGGCACGCCTGCCAGAATGATAAAACGGCGCGTTCCCGCAATATTACATACGGTAAATCTGGCGGACAAGCAGAACTGCTTCCCGAATCAGCTCTCCGGCGGTGAACAGCAGCGTGTGGCACTGGCGCGCGCCCTTGCCAACAATCCCAAGATTATCATTGCCGATGAGCCTACCGGCAACATTGATCCCCAGATGAGTCTGGAGATTATGAACCTTCTGGTGAAAATTAACAAGCTGGGCAAAACGGTGATCGTTGTTACCCACGAGAAGAATCTGGTGGATTACTATAAACAGCGTGTTGTTACCATCCAGGACGGCAAGATTGCGGATGACCACGTGGGAGGAATGTTCGAATGAAAAAAAGATACAGTCTGTTTTATTTCATCGGGCAGAGCTTTCAGGGCCTTTTCCGCAACGGCGTAATGTCTTTTGCTTCTATCGCGGTGCTGATGAGCTGCCTTGTAGTTCTGGGCGGCTTTGCACTGCTTGTGTATAACATCGACGTGAATCTGGAAGAATTTGGCCTTATGAATGAAATCGTGGTCTTCGTGGACCGTGATGCCGGGGAAGAGGATATACAGCGCATCGAAGCGGAGATTCGCTCCCTTGACAACGTGGCATCCGTTACCCGGACTACAAAAGCCCAGGCTCTGGAAAGCATGAAGGAGCAATCGGAGGAATACGCCCATCTTTATGAGGATATCGATGAGACGAACAACCCGCTGACCGATTCTTTCACCATCGTGTACGAGGATAACGACCGGGTGGTTACGCTGGCATATCTTCTGGGGCAGATCGAAGGCGTGCGCAAGGTAAACAACCGGCTGGATCTGGCGGTTACCATGTCCAATTTCAAAAGCGGCGTTCTTCTGATCTTTACCTGGTTCCTTATTATTCTTTTCGTGGTCAGTCTGTTCGTGATTATCAACACGATCAAGCTGTCCGTGTTCTCACGGCGCAACGAAATCAGCATCATGCGCTACGTGGGCGCTACCGGCTGGTTTATTACGCTGCCGTTTCTCTTTGAGGGGGTTATCATCGGCCTTGTATCCAGCGTTGCCGCTTTCTTTATCGAGATCTACTTCTATCACTATATAGAGGGCATGGTCATGAGCGATTTGCAGATGATTTCCATTATACCCCCTGCCGCAGTGCAGATGCCCATGCTGTGGGCGTTCCTCGGTATCGGTATTCTGGCAGGCATCATCGGATCCGGTATTTCGCTGGGCAAATATCTGAAAGCCTGAGGAGGTTGCTGTATGACTAGTACAAACATAAAGAAAAGATCTGTTCTGCATCGTGCAGTCTCGCTTGTTCTCGCCCTCGTGCTCGGCTTTTCGTCTGTGCTGTTCTGCGGCAGTTCGAATATTTCGGCGGCACCGGCAGAGCTTACCGATGCTACTGTAAAGAAATACGAGGAGCAGCTGGCGGCACTGGCGAAAGAGCAGAAAGCGATTCTGAATAATCTTTCCAGTCTGCGTTCCAGCCAGGCGTCCTGGCAGGAGCAGAAAACCGCTATTGACGGATATCTGAATACCACCGAGCGGAAGATGGAAGCGGCTGAAACGCTGTCCGCCGAACTGCGCGGGCAGATTGACGCTACCCGTGAAGAAATAAGAGCAACAAGAGAAGAATACGATAAAGCATACGGGCAGTTTTTGCAGGAAATGGTGATTTCCTATGAAGAAGGGGATGCTTCCTACCTGGGACTGATTCTGGGGTCAGACAGCCTCAGCGATTTCCTTTCCCGCCTGGAGCAGATCAGCAGTCTTATGGAGTTCAAAAAGAACGTGATGAAGACGCTGGATGAAAAGCGGATAGAACTGGAAACGAAGGAAAGCGAACTGAACGCCAAACTGGACGTGCAGACAGCAACTCTTGAACAGCTGGAACAGGATAAGGCTTCCTACCAAAAAGAGGCTGATGCAGCTATCGCCCGCATAAGCGAACTGGAGAAAAACGAAAGTGCCGCCCTGGCCATGTATTATGCCAATAAAGCGGAAGAGGATAAGCTGGACAAGGAACTGGAAGAGTATCTGCTGGAGCTCCAGAGGAAGAATCAAGCTTCTCTGGAGGCAGGTGACTGGCTGTGGCCTATCCCGCTGACCGCCGATCAGTACTGCTCCTCCGTATACGGTTGGCGTATGCTTTGGGGCGCGTGGGACTTCCACCGCGGCTGGGATATTGCCTGCTGGCTTGGCACAGATATCCGTGCTTCCAAATCCGGCACGGTGGTGATTTCCACCTATCACAGCAGCTACGGCAACTATGTGGTTATCGATCACGGCGGCGGAATTTCCACCGTGTACGCCCATGCATCCAAGCTGCTGGTTGCCAAGGGAGATAAGGTGCAGAAGGGCGACGTGATCGCCAAGGTTGGCACCACGGGCAGCTCCACCGGTTATCATCTCCATTTTGAGTTCCGTAAGGACGGTAAGTACGACGATCCGTTTAACTATATTCCGAAGCCGCCTATTTCGGTAGGCGCATCCCGGTATTCCAAGTGGTAATTTCATAAAATCACTGCATTTTGCATATGTTATATTGTGCCGGTGTGCTGTACCGGCAGAAACGGGAGTATCATGAAGAAAAAGATATCACTGGGCGTGGCGATTCTTCTCATTCTGGCGACGGTTTTGGTCACGTTCCAGCTTACGAATGTGCTGTTGTCGCAGAAATATAAGATGCAGCTGGCAGCCGCTTACGAGGATGTGGCGCAATACGATAAACTTCTGGAAGTGGATGCGCTGTTCCGGGCGCTGTATGTGGAAGATATCGACGAGGACGCGCTGATGGACGGCATTCTGCAGGGGTATGTGTACGGCAGCGGAGACAAGTACGCCGCCTATTACCCGGCAGAGGAGTTCCAGTCTTATATGGACAGCCTGCAGGGCGACATGCAGGGTGTGGGTATCCACGTGATCTACAATGCTGATTATGGCGCTATCGAAATCATCAACGTGATGCCGGATTCTCCGGCACTGGAAGCCGGCGTGGAGCCCGGCGATATGATCGTCTACGTGGGCGTAGGCGAAAATGCAGAATCTGTAGCGGAGCTGGGGTACTACGGTGCCCTTGCCAAACTGCAGGGGAAGGCGGGCACCATGGCGGAGTTTACCGTAGCCCGCGGTGCCCATTATATGGAAACGGTGGAATTTTCCATTCTGCGCGGATACGTGACCGAGCAGACGGTAATGCACCGCATCTACGAAGCCGATCCTACAGTAGGTATCGTGAAGATTACCAGCTTTGATATGGCAACGCCGGAACAGTTTTTCGCGGCTGTGGAGACACTGCAGTCCAACGGATGCGATAAACTGGTGCTGGACGTTCGCTACAATCCCGGCGGAGAGCTTACTTCCATCTGCGAGGTGCTGGATTACCTTCTGCCCGAAGGTCCGGTAATCCGTACGGTGGATAAGACCGGCAAGGAAGAAACGATCTACGTGTCTGATAAAAAAGAGCTGAATATGCCTATGGCGGTGCTGGTAAACGGCTCTACTGCCAGTGCGGGTGAACTGTTCTGCTCCGCCTTGCAGGATTACGATAAGGCAACGATCGTCGGCACGCTTACCTACGGTAAGGGATGTATGCAGACGATTCGCGAGCTTCCCGACGGCAGCGGCCTTTCCGTTACCTATCGGTACTACTGTCCGCCCTTTTCCGGCAATTACGACGGTATTGGCGTGCAGCCGGACGTGGTGGTGGAACTGGATGAGGCGCTTGCGGAGAAAAATATTTATAAAATCACCGACGCGGAAGACAATCAGCTTCACGCGGCGGTACAGGCGGTATACGCCCTGGCAAATTCTTAATATCATTTGACTTACGCATCACCTGATGCACGAAGAAAGGGAATACCAATGGAAAACGAAAAGAAGACCCTCTATACGGAAGAAGGGTACAAGAACCTGGTGGAGGAACTCCGCTATCTGAAGGACGTGCGGATTCCGGAAATCAAAGTGGCTATTGCGGATGCCCGTGCGTTCGGCGATTTGTCCGAGAACAGTGAGTACGACGAGGCGAAAAACGAGCAGGCAAAGGTCGTTACCCGTATTGCCGAACTGGAAAAGCTGCTGAACGAGGCGGAGATCATCGACGAGAGCGAGATCAAAGCAGACGTGGTAAACCTGGGCTCCGTGGTGAAGGTGTACGATTCCGATATGGATGAGGAAGTGGAGTACAGCATCGTGGGCTCCAATGAAGCCAATCCTCTCCAGGGCAGAATTTCCGATCAGAGCCCCATCGGCTCTGCCATGATCGGTGCGAAGGTGGGCGAAGAAGTAACGGTGTCCGCCCCGTTCGGCGAGTATAAGATCAAAATTCTTGCCGTTACCCGTGCGAAGAACTGACGGCACGCATACGTGTGTCTGACATTTGACAGAAAAGTTGACAGAAAGGATGTGCTCCGCACAGCGGAGTGATAAATGACGATGGCAGAGAATGAACGCAATAACGCGCCCGTTCAGGAAACGGAAGCGCAGCTCAGTGAGATCCTTCAGATTCGCCGGGACAAACTGAAAGCACTGCAGGATGCAGGACAGGATCCGTTTCAGATCACAAAATACGACGTGACCCATCACGCCGAGGAGATTAAAGCACAGTACGATGCCCTGGAGGGAAAAGAAGTCTCCGTGGCAGGCCGCCTTATGTCCAAGCGTATTATGGGCAAGGCTTCCTTTGCGCATGTGCAGGATCTGTCCGGTACGATCCAGATCTACGTTGCCCGTGACAGTCTGGGCGAAGAACCCTACGCAGAATTCAAAAAGTACGATATCGGTGATATCGTAGGCGTTGTGGGTACGGTGTTTAAAACCAAAACAGGGGAGATCTCTCTCCATGCGGAAAAAATGACGCTGCTTACGAAGAGCCTGAAGCCTCTGCCGGAGAAATTCCACGGTCTGACCAATGTGGATATCCGCTACCGTCAGCGGTACGTGGATCTTATCACCAATCCCGAAGCAAAAGATACGTTTATCAAGCGTTCCAAGATCATCAGCACCATCCGCCGTTTTCTGGACGCACAGGGTTTCATGGAAGTGGAGACCCCCATGCTGGTTTCCAATGCCGGCGGTGCCGCTGCCCGTCCCTTTGAAACCCACTTCAACGCACTGGACGAGGATTTCAAGCTCCGTATTTCTTTGGAACTGTATCTGAAGCGCCTGATCGTTGGCGGCCTGGAGCGCGTGTACGAGATTGGACGCGTGTTCCGCAACGAGGGACTGGATACCCGCCATAACCCCGAATTTACGCTCATGGAGCTGTATCAGGCTTATACCGACTACCACGGCATGATGGATCTGACGGAGAATATGTTCCGCTACGTGGCTGAACAGGTGCTGGGTTCTACCAAGATCAGTTATAACGGCGTGGAAATGGATCTGGGCAAGCCCTTTGCCCGCATTACCATGGTGGACGCCGTGAAGCAGTATTCCGGCCTGGATTTCAAGGAAATCCATTCGCTGGAGGAGGCGCGTGCCGCCGCAGTCGCGCACCACGTGGAATACGAGGATCGTCACACGAAGGGCGATATTCTGAATCTGTTCTTCGAGACGTTCGTTGAGGAGCATCTGATTCAGCCCACGTTCGTCATGGATCATCCCGTGGAGATCTCGCCGCTGACCAAGAGAAAACCCAGCGATCCCGATTACGTGGAACGCTTCGAGTTTTTCATGAACGGCTGGGAAATGGCAAACGCTTATTCCGAATTGAACGATCCCATCGATCAGAGAGAGCGTTTCAAGGCGCAGGAAGAGCAGTTTGCTGCCGGCGATGAGGAAGCCAACCACACGGATGAAGACTTCCTGAACGCCCTGGAAATCGGTATGCCGCCCACAGGCGGTATCGGCTACGGTATCGACCGTATGTGCATGCTGTTTACGGATTCCGCCGCCATTCGCGACGTGCTTCTGTTCCCCACAATGAAGACTCTGGATTGATGAAATAAAGGACTATGACGCTTAAAAGTGTCATAGTCCTTTTTGGTAAATAAACTTAAGCACCGCCCGTTAATACAACCATTAATCCGCCGCAGGTAATATACAATAGGGTGTCGATGACAAACAATACGATAAACCAAACCCATTTTTTGCCGATAACTTTTTTTGCATCTTCTTTATTTTTTTCGAAAAAATAAAACGATAAACCTAAAACTATCGTCAATATACCAGTGGGGTTGATTATCCAACCGTAAGTTGAAATCATTCCTAAACTGAAAAATTTATAGATTCCCAAATAACGGTTTATCGTAAAGCATATAGTAGAGAAAATACAGAAAAAGGCATAAATGCTTTGTAATATGATTGAAATTTTTAACCACTTAATTGTTTTCATGTATAAGCGCCTTTCAGAATCATTGCAATGATTATATCATAAAAGTGCAATTTTTTCAATATGGCCTGAATAATGCAAATTTTTTTGCATTCTCTTGCATATTCCCGCCGCAGGGAGTATAATACAAACAGATATATCAGAAATTTCAGGAGACGAAGCCGATCATGTTCAGAGAAGTTGCAAGGAAAAAGCAAAGCCTGGAAAAACCGCAGATTGTTGAGATTCTGCACCGGGAAAAACGGGGCGTTTTATCGGTGCACGGAGAAAACGGATATCCGTACGGTTTGCCCATCAATTATTGGTATAACGAAGAAAACGGCTGTCTGTATTTTCACAGCGGCAGAACAGGGCATAAAGTGGATGCCATTACTGCCGATAACAGAGTTTCCTTCTGCGTGTACGACGAGGGATTCCGAAAAGAGGGCGAATGGGCGCTGAACATAAGCAGTGTGGTCGTGTTCGGAACAATTCATATCGTCGAGGATACGGAAAAAGCCCTGGAAGTATACCGCCGCCTTAGTTTGAAATTCACGTCGGACAGGGAATATATTGATTCGGAAATACGAAAGTTTGCCGCAGCGACGGTTTGCTACGAGCTCCGTCCCGCACATATTACGGGAAAAATCGTCAACGAAGCATAAAATTCCTTTGATTTATCATTGCACCTGCTGCGTGTCTGTGATATAATAGCAGCAACAGAATATTAAACTGCCACCGGGTAGTGAAATGCAAGTCCCAATTCAATTAAGTGTTCCCGCTCAAAGTAACCATGTTTGTTAAACAAGAATTTGTTTGGAGATTTTACTATGAAATCAAAATGGACAGATGCACCATTGTTGCATAAGATTGTAACGATAATATCCATTCTCGCAAGTCTATCCGTTGTTGTTTTGGCGGTATTGCAGATGTTTGATATCTGGAATCAAGCAATCAATATTTGTGTTCCTTTAATGGGTATAACAATGCTTTGTCAAGCATACATCCAATGGAATACAAGTCGAAAAGTTGCGTATTTCAGTATTGGAACGGCAGTATTCGTTTTCATCTGTGCGATCGTAGTGTTTTTTGTCAGGTAACATACACAAGAAGGATGCAAATTGCAATTTATCGTTCAGTATTTTTAGTTGGCATTCTATGGGAACAAAAAAGTAATTGGGAGAAATGCAAAAAGCATTCGTTTACACATCGTTAGGTCTTTGAAGATGTGTCTGCGGGTGCTTTTTTTCAGGAGGAATGGCGTGAAAAACTATTTTTCAAAAGCAGAGAGAGTTCTATGGTGTTCTTCCATCATATTGATTCTGCTGTCTTTTTGTGTTTTTGATCGGGAGAATTACCTGACGCTTGCCGCCTCGCTCATCGGCGTGACGTCGCTGATTTTTAATGCGAAAGGCAATCCCATCGGACAGTTGCTGATGATTGTGTTCAGTGTGCTGTATGGAATTATTTCCTATACATTCGATTATTATGGAGAAATGATTACCTATCTCGGCATGACGATGCCAATGGCGGCGGCGGCGCTTATCTCATGGCTGAGAAATCCCTATAACGGCAGCAAGGCGGAAGTAAAAGTAAATACAGTAAGTCAAAAAGAAACAAGGTTCATGTGGATTCTTACAGCGGCGGTAACGGTTGTATTTTATTTCATTTTGCAGCGATTCCATACAGCCAATCTGCTGGTAAGCACTCTCTCCGTTGCTACCAGTTTTCTTGCGGTGTATCTCACTTTCCGAAGGAGTCCGTTGTTTGCCCTTGCTTACGCCTCCAATGATATTGTCCTGATCGTATTGTGGCTGCTGGCAAGTGCGGCGGACATCCGGTATGTTTCCGTAGTTGTGTGCTTTGCCGCATTCCTCGTGAATGATATTTACGGGCATATCAGCTGGCAGAAAATGAAAATAAGACAGAATAGTATCAATTCCGGGCTGCGGGAATAAAGGCAATCTTGCGTCACTATCTTTACATCGGATGAAAAATGGTGTATAATGTAGAGCGAGAGGGGGGAACGTATGAATTCGGTAATCTACGATCCGCTTTTGGACTATGAAAGCAAATTCAAGGATCTTCACGCGGCGAATACGGACAAATTTCTCGAGGAGTTGGTGAAGAAATCCGGCATCGATATAGAAAAGAACCGGCAGACCGTGAAAAAGTACAACGAGTGCCGGGAGAATCTGTCGCAGCTGAGAAAAAAACGAAACTGGCTGCGTTTCTTTCGGGTGCTTATGTGTATCACCCTTTTGCTGATTCCGCTTGTTATCTGGAAAATCACGCCGAAAATCAAAGAACTGACAAAGGAAATCGACGAAGCAGATCAGCGGGCAGACAAACTGCTTGAGGAAGCAAACAATCAGATGGCGCCGCTGAACGATCTTTTTACGGACAAAGACGCGTTGACTCTCACGGAATCCACGATTCCGCTTCTTTCCTTTGCCCCCTGTTTCTCCGTAGAGCAGGAGGCGGATATGAAGATAAACTATGATTTCGGGGAGAGCGACAGCGCCCAGGAGTCCAGCATAGATGTTCTGGCCGGCAGTTATAACGGAAATCCGTTTCTGTTTGAGAATAAGCGCGTGCACCGAATGGGTACGGAAACATATCACGGATACAAAACGATCCGCTGGACGGAAACATATCGTGACAGCAACGGAAAGCTGCGTACGAGAACACGTTCGCAGACACTGCACGCCACCGTTACGAAGCCGAAACCCTTTTACACCGAGCAGATCGTGCTGAATTACTGTGCCCAGGGCGCCCCGGAGCTATCCTTCAGTCGGGATGATTCCCATCTGGAGGGAAAAAGCGAAAAGGGAATCGAACGGTACGTGAAGCGCGGGGAGCGGAAACTCAATCGGAAAGCGGAGAAGGCGGTCAGTCAGAATGACGACTTCGTGAGTATGTCCAATTCGGAATTTGAAGTGATTTTCGATGCGCTGGACCGTACCCACGAGGTGCAGTTCCGGACGCTGTTTACCCCGCTGGCACAGACCAATATGGTGAAGCTGATGTTATCCCCTACGGCGTATGCGGACGATTTCGATTTCATAAAAAAGAAACGGACGAATACGATTATATCCGCGCACAGTCAGAGCCGGCGCCTTACGGTTTTGCGGGATGACTACACGTCTTATTCGTACGATGAAGTGCACGCAAACTTTACCGGAAAGAATGCGGAGTTCTTCCGCGCAGTGTATTTTGATTTTGCGCCCCTTTGGGCGATTCCTCTCTATCAGGAGCGGCCGGTGCACTCGCTGAAACCCATCCCGGATTATGCACAGATGTATTCTTTGAAGGAATGCGAATCTTTGGCCAATGCGGTTCCTGAAAAATACGTGGTACACCCGAATACGAAAACGCAGGCGATTTTGAAATCCGCTTTCGTTCGTGCGGGGAACGGCGGGGACGAAACCTGTATCACGGCATATTCCTACGACATAGCGAAACGGGTGGACGTCGTTTCCGTACTCGGTGGTGACGGACGGTTCCACAACGTAACGGTTCCCTGGGATGAATACTTGCCGCTGGAGACAGAGAACCGTTTCTTTGTTTCCGACAAGGAGGCGGCGGCAGACAAAAAAGTTCTTGCACGGCGTAACGGCCTTTGCATATTTAATCTTTAACGAAAAAGGAGAAAGAAAAATGGCAAATCAGCTTGATGAACTGAATCCTGAAATCAGAGAAGAAGGTCTTGACACCAATGTAATCGCGAAAAAGATTCCCGCCGAGGTAGGCGTCGGATCCAAGATTTTTGAAGTTCTTTTGTGGGTATGCGGCATCCTTCCCGGCGTTATTTTCCTGTTTATGAAGATCAGCGCACAGAAGCATTTTGATCAGCTGCAGCAGAAGATTCAGAGAAACGCCTCCCAGATCGATAACTACCTGGAGCAGAGGGTCATGGTTCTGCAGAATTGTGCCCGTCTTCTCGATAAGGCAATTGATCTGGACAAGAGCACCTTTGAAAACATTGCCAAATACAGAGCCGGCGCCGGTGCCGACGGAGACGCTGCCCGGAACGAAATGGGCGCACAGATCGATACCATTTCCCGCAATATCAACGTAGCAGTGGAGAACTATCCCGACCTTGCCGCGCACCGCGAAATTGCCGACGCTATGCAGCAGAATATGTACCTGCAGCGGGAGATTACGGCCGCAAGAGAGCTGTATAACGATACGGTGGATCAGTGGAACCGGGACATCTTTGCATGGCCTACGAAGATGATTGTGGCAGCCAAAAATGGATACACCACGAGAATTCCGTTTGTTGCTTCCAAGGAGATCAAGGAAAAGGCGAAATCCGTATTCTTCTGATAAGCCGGGAACAAATCCGTCCCGGATGGCGTCTTGGCGAAAAGGGGTGATGCGTGTGAAAAAACGGAAATGGCTCTGGCCGGCATGCACTGTATTGGTAGTTCTGCTTTTCGTCGGTGCGTATGCGGTGGTGAAACTGCCGGACGGCTGTGCGGACGGTGTGCCGGCGGTACCGTTGTCTGGTCTTGACGGGTATGCGGCAGGAGAATATCCCTTCGACATATACACGTACGACGGTTCGATCGAGCTGATGAGCCCTTCCATTCATCTTTCGCGAGAGGATGATGCGTGTCAGTTTACCTATTCGCTCCTCAGCAGTTATCTGGGGATTGGGCGATATGAGCTGACGGATACTACGCTCACTATCCGGACGGACGACGGGCAGAATGTGTGGATCTTTGCCGTGACGGAGGAAGGCTTCGTTTTTGATGAGGCGAACTCATCCCGGATACC
>JAZQDY010000110.1:0-8382 GCA_045547015.1 Eubacteriales bacterium
ACGGACAGACCGATGGTGCCTACGCCGCAGTACAGATCAAGCAAGGTTTCCCCCGGCTGCAGGGAAGCATATTCCCGGGCGATGCCGTACAGACGCTCCGCCTGCCGGGTGTTCACCTGATAAAAGGAGAGGGGCGAAATAGGGAAGGTTTTGCCGCACATGGTATCGGTGATATAGTCCGTGCCGAAGATCGTCCGGCAGGTATCGCCTAAGATCACGTTGGTGTTTTTTGCGTTTTTATTGAGAATGATACTGCGGATGGTGGGGAACTGCACCGCCACCGTTTTCACGAGATCGGAGAAATCCTGCTTTTCAAAATCGGTCACTACGAGACAGAGCATGATTTCGCCCGAATGTTCACCCCGGCGAAGATAGATATGCCGGAGCAGTCCTTTGCCCGTGAGCTCGTCGTACGCCGGAACATGGCGAGCATTGCACCACGAAAGCACAGCCCGGACGATTTTACCGAAGACGGGCGGCTGGAGGGAGCAGTCCGGATAATCCACCACCCGGTGGGAACGGCGGGAGTAAAAGCCGCACACAAGGCGGCCGGCGTCATCCGTGCCTACGGGATACTGGGCCTTGTTCCGGTAGCCGGAAAGCTGCTCACAGCCGAGGATTTCTTCAAACGGAACGGTGAGCTTGCCGATCCGTGTGAAGGGTGCCTCCACGAACCGCTGCTTTGCACGCAGTTCTTCTTCATACGAAAAATGCCGGAAGGCACAGCCTCCGCATTTTTTGAACACGTCGCAGGCAGGCTCACAGCGGAAGGGCGACGGGGTCACGACATTTTCAATAATACCGTAAGCGTAGTTTTTCAGCACCTTCACAACCCGGCAGTCGATCACGTCGCCGGCGGCGGTAAACGGTACAAAGATCGCCATTCCTTCGTATCTGCCCACGCCGTTTCCGTCACCGGTCACGTCGGTGACGGCCAGACGAATGATATCATTTTTCTTCATGCTGTGTTCTCCCGGTTTTGCAGAAAATTACAGCATGATTATACAGGATTTTTCGGTTTTTGTCAATTTCTTTTTAACGTTCACACACGGTTCATAAATGTGTGGTATGCTGTTTCTGCTGATACGGGTCTGTTCGCATTCTGCGGAAAATCTGAGATCCGTTGTGAGGTACAAATGAGACCGAACGTAATCAAATACAATCTGTTCTCCGGCGGATGCACCCACTGCATGACCATAAGCTACGACGACGGCGTGGAAGCAGACATCCGGCTGGCGAAAATTTTCCGGGATAACGGAATCAGGGGCACGTTCTTTGTAAATTCCGCCTCCCTGGGCGGCAGCGGCAGAGTAAAGCCGGAGGAAATGCGGAAAATCTACGAGGGGCACGAGGTGGCCTCTCACACCGTAACCCACCCCATCATGCGGGATATTCCCGATATGGCCGTACTGCAGGAGGTGCTGGAGGATCGGCGTGCGATTGAGGAGATCATGGGCACGGTGGTTCGCGGACTTTCTTACCCCTACGGCAGCCGGGATCAGCGTATTGTGGATTTGTGCCGCACGGCCGGAATCGAATATGCCCGTACCAACGGCTCCTCCGGCAATTTCGGTATTCCCGATAATCTGCTTCTCTGGACGCCTACCTGCCGCCACAGAGAAAATCCCATGGCGAAGCTGGAAGAATTCTACAAACCCCATCCCCATAAGCAAATGCGTCTTTTCTATGTGTGGGGACACGCCTACGAGTTCGATCAGGACAACAACTGGGATATGATCGAGGAGTTTGCTAAAATGGCCGGCAACCGACCGGATACTTGGTATGCTACTAACATTGAGATTGCGGACTACCTGAACGCCATGCGTGCCCTCCGCGTCAGTGCCGACCGGAGCAAGGTATACAATCCCAGTGCTGTGGAAGTGTGGTTTACCATCAACAACGAATCTGCCAGCGTAAAGCCCGGCGAAACGTTCTCTCTGTAATAAAAAATCTCCGGTTTTGCCGGAGATTTTTTCTGTCAGATCAGCATGGGTGCGGTGAACAGCATTTCCCGTACCGCCGTGTATACGGAATAAAAAGAGGAAACGGGCAGGGGATTCTGCCCCTTGCCGCATTCTACCGTGAAGGACGGAATTCCCATGGCGCCGATGGCCCAATCGGTGAGTCCGCCATAGGCGGCCATGCCCTCGGGGGCGGAAAGGGTATAGCCGCTGAGCTGGGACAGCAGCCGGGCAATGTTTTTTGCCTTGGGCGGGCAGACGCCGCCGGAGGTGTAGTAGATCTCTTCTCCCTGGGTGTGGAGCGTCAGAATCATCCGCACGCTGCCATCGAAGCGGATGTAGTTTGCCAGCATACCCGTTTCCGGCTCCGATTCCGGATATTCGCCGCTGAATCGGGTAGGGGCACCGGATAAGATGCCGGCTTCTTTTTCGAGTCCTTTATAGGCGGCGAACCCGGCGTTGTAATTGTGGTTCAGATCCACGCCCCGTCCGTTGGCCTGCCAACGGGAAAAATCCGTACTGCCGCCGTTCATGATTTTCAGCCGATCCGGTATCGGGGAGTCGTCACTTCCGTGAATCTCAATATCTACCCCGTCCGGATTCAGCATGGGAATGATGCAGAGAATGCGGGAACGGAACAGGTGCTGCATATTGATGGAAAATACTTGTCTTGATGTTTTGTAATATTCGCAGTATTCGTTTACAAAACGAAGAAGCAGGGACGTGGTCATCCACTCCATGCCGTGATGTGCTCCCACGTATAAAACGGTGCACCGGCTGCTTTCCTCTCCCAGCCGGAGCATGGGAATCTGCTTTCCGTAGAGGGAGGTGCCTGCCGTTGTCACTGACAAAAAGGGATATCGCTCTGCGAACAGATCGAGGCAGGTCATCATTCTTTCATAATCCATGGGGACGGAAAAATCGAGAAGTGTGCGGTCTTTATCCCAAAGGGGCGTTTCTTTATCTTGTGGCAAGACTGTGTTCCTCCTGATATGTAAAAGTGCCTGTACAGGCAATATATATGCATGGCGTCCCGGTGTTACCACGGAAGAAAGAAAATATTCACAAAACAATAACCATTTGCCCATCGTTTTGTGATATGATAATACTGTTCTTTGATTATTGACTTAAAAAGGAATATTTACGTATGACAGACAGACCTTCCCGCCGGCGGCTTGTGCTTTGCGCCGCCGTACTGCTCATTTTGCTTGCAGCCGCACGTGTTCTTGGCGTTTTGTATGCCCGGTTTGCTACGGATATCCGTTATATGGAAACGGTTTTGCCTGCAATCTTTGATTATGCCCGGAGAATTCTGACGGCGGTGGCTTTCGGTACCGGTATCGCCTTTACGGGGTATGCCGTGTTTTTCGGAGAAAAAAGGGAAGGACGGCAGACGTTTCTTCTGCATGCGGCTGTTCTTCTGGCAGATGCCGCCGCCGCTTTGCTTATGGATGGAATCAGCGGTGCTGTCCGCGGGGCGGCTTTGCCGCTGGCTGTTCTTTCCGTTGGTGCCGGATGGATCTGGACGGCACTGCTTGCGTTTCTCGGTTGGTTTTTCGCCCGCCGGATTGCCAACAAGGGCGGCGCACCGGAGCGTGCACTTATTGCATCTTCTGCGGTGTATATGACCGGACGTCTGCTTCTGGAGACGGTGTACCTGATCCAGTTTTTGATTGAGGTGGAATTTGCCCCTTATCCCCAGGAAATCGCGGTGATTGCGGGAGAGTTCCTCGGTATTGTTTTCCTGCACGGCGGCATTACATTTTTTGCCTCTTTTATTGCGGGACGGATTCTTTCCCGGCTTTATTCGCAGAAAAAGTGACAGAATTTACAAAGTATTTATAAATGAATGCTTTAACGGTGTTATAATAGATACGATTGCACAGACAAAATTTGAAATATTCACACATAAGAAAAGGAATCACAACATGAAACTTGGAATGAAGATTGCGGCCGGTATGCTGGCATTTCTGATGAGTGCCTCTCTTCTGGCGGGCTGCGGTGAAAAAGACGTACAGGATGATGTACCGGGTGATGGACAGCCGGGAGAAAACGATACTGCGGATTCCGGTGTTCGGTATGATTACGATCTTTCCCAGTACGTAAAGCTGGACTCCTACAAGGGGATCGAGATCGACAAGTATACGTACAGCGTAACGGATAAGGATGTGGAAACACAGATTTTGCTTGCCCGCTCCAATTACGCCGTGGCAGCGGAGAAACAGGATGCCATCGCCGTAAGCGATCAGGTGAACATTGACTACACCGGTTATATGGACGGTGAGCAGTTTGCCGGCGGTACCGCACAGGGATATGATCTTACCATCGGTTCCGGACAGTTTATCGCCGGATTTGAGGACGGCCTTGTGGGTCATAAGGCAGGCGAAACGGTGACGCTGGATCTGCATTTCCCCTCTCCGTATCCCAACGCACCGGAGCTTTCCGGCAAGCCGGTACAGTTTGTGGTAAAGATCAACAAGGTGTTTGAGCAGGCACTGCCGGAGTACAACGACGCATTTGTCAAAGAGCATTACGACTATGACACCGTTGCCGAGTTTGAAAAGGCTATCTACGACGCTATGGTAGAGCATCATGAGAACGGACGCCTCTCTTACAAGGTGCAGCAGGTATGGAGCAAGATCGCGGAGATGGCGGAGATCACGGAGTATCCTGAGAAAGAATTTCTTTCTATGTATGAGGATCACGTGAACTACTATACCAATCTTGCCGTACAGGAGGGAATTTCTCTGAATGAGTATATCCAGAAGGAATTTGGCCTGGCGGTAGAAAGCTTCTATGAGGAGATCCGTGCACTGGTACAGAACACCATGCAGCAGGAAATGATTCTGTTCTACGTGGCGCAGAAAGAGAATATTACCATTACCGATGAGGAATATGCCGAGGGTGCTATGGAGTACGCCTCTTACTATGGGCTTTCTTCTGTGGAGGAACTCGAGCAGTATTACTCGAAGGAGAATATTGCACAGAGCGTACTGTTTGACAAGGTGTACGAGTTCCTTGCAAACAACGCTGTCGAAAAATAAAATCAAAGAGAATATTACGTGGAAATACCGCGCTTCGGCGCGGTATTTCTTGACATTGCACAGAACTTTTGATACAATATAAATGTGTGCGCCTGCCCGCGGTATGACCTCGGGAAGGCGAACGGATACGGAAAAGAGCACATATATAAGAAAACAGGAGAAGAGTTTATGAGAGCAGTGATTTCTGTTGTGGGACGCGACTGTGTGGGTATTCTGGCCAAGGTGAGCCAGGCCTGCTCCCAGTGCAACGCCAATATCGTGGATGTGACCCAGTCCGTTTTGCAGGATATGTTCGTTATGGTGATGCTGGTGGATATTTCGGATATCAGCATGGACTTTAATGCACTTACGAAAACCATGACGGATCTGGGTGAGCAGATCGGTATGGTTATCCACGTCATGCACGAGGATATTTTCAATTCCATGCACCGCATTTGAGTGAAGCGGTTTTGACTTTCAACTCTCGGAGGAAACCATGCTGAATATACGTGATATCATGGAAACCATCACCATGATTCAGGAAGAAAATCTGGATATCCGGACCATTACGATGGGTATGTCTCTTTTGGACTGTGCGGATTCCGATATTACCCGTTCCTGTGAAAAGGTATACGAAAAAATCACAAGGAATGCGGAGCACCTTGTCAAGACGGGCGAGGATATTGAAAAACTGTACGGGATCCCGATCATCAATAAACGGATTTCCGTAACACCTATTGCCATGCTGGCGGCCGCCAGCGGCGGAAGTCCCGTGGAATATGCAAAAACGCTGGAGCGTGCTGCCCGGACGGGTGGCGTCAATTTCATTGGCGGATACAGTGCCCTTGTTCATAAAGGCTTTTCTGCCGGCGACCGTGCGCTGATCGAATCTATTCCCGAAGCACTTGCCGTAACAGACCACATCTGTTCTTCCGTCAACATCGGCTCCACCAAAGCGGGTATCAATATGGATGCCGTGGCACTGATGGGGCGTGTCGTCCGTGAGGCGGCAGAGAAAACTGCGGATCGGGACTGCATCGGCTGTGCCAAACTGGTGGTGTTCTGCAACGCCCCGGAGGATAACCCCTTTATGGCGGGAGCCTTCCACGGTGTTGGAGAACCGGACTGCGTGCTTCACGTAGGCGTATCCGGTCCCGGCGTTGTCCGCTCCGCTCTTGCCAAATGCCCGGACGGCGATTTGTCCGAGGTGGCTGATATCATCAAGCGTACCGCATTCAAGATCACCCGTATGGGGCAGCTGGTGGGCAGTGAAGCATCCAAACGGCTGGGCGTTCCCTTCGGTATTGTGGATCTTTCTCTGGCTCCCACCCCGGCCGTCGGCGATTCCGTGGCGCATATTCTGGAGGAAATGGGTCTTGCTGTGTGCGGTACCCATGGCACTACTGCCGCGTTGGCTCTGCTGAACGATGCGGTGAAAAAAGGCGGCGTAATGGCATCCTCCCACGTGGGCGGTCTGTCCGGTGCTTTTATCCCCGTAACGGAGGATGCAGGTATGATCGATGCTGCTCGTTCCGGTGATCTGTCTATTGAAAAACTGGAAGCAATGACTGCGGTTTGCTCCGTAGGACTTGATATGATTGTTATTCCCGGCGACACTACCGCTGAGACTATCTCTGCCATCATCGCCGACGAGGCGGCCATCGGTATGGTCAATTCCAAAACCACCGCTGTCCGCGTGATTCCCGCTATCGGAAAAGGAGTGGGTGAGGAGCTCTCCTTCGGCGGACTTCTGGGAAGCGGTCCCGTTATGCCTCTGCATAATAACCGTTCTTCTGCCAAATTCATTCATCGCGGCGGCAGAATTCCCGCACCGATGCAGAGCCTGAAAAACTGATGGAAACGGAAGAGAAGACTGCTGATATCGAAAGATTTCCACAGCTGTCCGTGCCGTTTATACTGGATGTGCACAGAGCGGCTGAGCTTCGATGGCTTGCTGGCCATCCCTTTGACGATCCCGACCGGCTTGGCCGGTATGCATCTCTTCTGATGGAGAATCTGCCGCCTTTGGCGGTAGTCCTCTGCCTCCTTGATAAATCGTATTCGCTTATAGAATCGTTTGTTCTGGCATCCGGCCCTTTGGCGCAGCCGGAAGATTACGTTTTGCGGATTGGACCGGCTTATAAGAAAGCAGGTGCGGCGTGTGCCGCTGTACTGTTTTCGCCCCGCGCCGGGGAATACGGGTACACGAAAGAGGACGAACGTCTGGCATCCCGGATTACCCTGTACTGTCAGCGGCAGAAGGTACGGCTGTGCGAATGCGTGGTGGCGTGGAGCGGCGGATACGTGCCGATTTACAGGTACGTGGGATTTACGTTTCCTTGATATCTTGGTGCGGATACTTGACAAACCGGCTAAAATGTGATATGGTTATAAGACCCTGCCCGGAAACGGCAGAAAACAAGAGCTTTTTAAACCGAAAGGAAAAGAATTATGGCAGAAGGAAAAGTATTAGCCGCTGTGGGCGGACAGAATATTACCGACGCAGATGTGGAGGCTATGGTTGCCACGCTGGCCCAGCGCGGACAGAATTACAACTCTCCCGAAGGACGTAAGATTATTCTGGATCAGCTGGTCAATCAGAAGCTGCTTCTCATTGACGCTACCCGCAATCTGTACGAGCGCGAGCCTGCTTTCAAGGCAGAGCTTGCCCGCCTCAAGGAAGAGCTGCTTATCAACTACGCAGTGAATAAGGCGGTTGAAAACGCACGTGTTACTGATGAGGAAACAAAGAAATTCTTCGACGAAAATCCGGAGCAGTTCCAGGGTGAGGAATCCGTAAACGCCAGCCACATTCTCGTTTCTGACGAGGCAGAGGCAAACGCAATCCTTGAAAAGATCCGTGCCGGCGAAATCTCCTTTGAGGATGCCGCCAAGGCACACAGCTCCTGTCCTTCCGGGGCCGAGGGCGGGTGCCTCGGTGATTTCGGCCGCGGACAGATGGTGCCCGAGTTCGATCAGGCTTGCTTCAGCATGGAAGTGGGCGAGCTGCGCGGTCCCGTGCAGACCCAGTTCGGCTATCACCTCATCAAGCTGAACGACAAGAAGGAAGCACAGCCCGTTCCGTACGATGCGGTGAAGGAGCAGATCCGTGCCAAGCTGATCGGTGACAAGCAGCAGGCAGCTTACCAGAGCAAGATCAACCAGCTGAAGATCCTGTACCCTGTAGATAAATTCTGATTAAAAGGGGCTGTCGCATTGCACAAGTCCGGAAAAAACGGGCAATAGACAAAAAGAGGCTCCTATGGTAGAATAAAAGAACTACCATAGGAGGTTTTGTCATGCCAAGATCATATCGCCATATACAAGAATATGAAAAAGAAATAATGGAACTAAGGGCGCAAGGGAAAACAAGGAGAGAAATATGTGAAGAACTCGGA
>JAZQDY010000111.1:0-2056 GCA_045547015.1 Eubacteriales bacterium
CAATAAAGCAACAGAAGTTGCCAACCGCAAACGGCGGTGTTCGGCATTCGACCCGGCTGTCCGTATGGCCTCAGCCGATGAAACATCGGCGGTCGTTCAATCCTGCTTTGGAAAAAACTCTTTCCAATTGAGATCTTATTCGGTATACTACAAACGGGCGAAAATGTCAATAACAAGTTCGCATGATTTTCGCACATTTTTTCGGAAATCCGACAGAGAAGCAGTGGGTGGAAGGCGGGCGGAAAATTGTCTTTTCTGCCCTCGCCGACGGTTGACAAATCCGCCGGTATATGCTACAATATCCGTAGTCTGGAGGTGGTATGCGTTGAAAACGATCCGATTCTTAAAAGAACCCGGATATACGTACGATTTGTTTTTCATTTTCGTACTGCACTTTAACAGAAAATTCGTCGAAGACGTGTATGCTATTCCCAAAAAGCGTGCGGCTGACATTGAATTTTTTCAGAAGATATTGGAGGATTTTCTTCCCATATCTGACGATTGTCTGCTGTTTTTTACTCTGAATAAGATGGAACGGGCGTTTATGACGTCGTATTATTATCGTCCTTACACGGAGGAGTACGTGGCTGGCACCCGTACGTTTGCCGATTTTCTGGACGATTTTTCGGATTGCGACCGTGTTATCGATAATATACTTTCGTTTTATTTCAGCGATCAGCCCAAGGAAGTACTGGAGGAGTGTAAAACCTCTCTGCCGGCTGTCAATAAACTGATCCGCGCCTCCGAGCACGATTTCCGTATTAAAGCGGCACTGTACGATTTCATGATTGATCCTTATTCGGTGATCCGCCGCGTATCTCACGAGCTGATGGTCAAGGAAATTCAGTTTTCGAAGCAGTACGAGCAAAATGCGGGAAAACTGCTGGCATTGCAGAACGAACTGGATGTGGATAAGCTTTTTGCAGGCTTAAATGCACCTAAGGGACATGAGATGAGTGTAAACGACTACGAAACATTGTACATATCCTGGACACTGAATTGCAAGAATCATGTGTACACCGCCTCTTACCCGAAGACACTGCTGTTAGTGCTGGGGGTAGATTACATAGATACGCTGCAAATGGTAGCGGAAGAGATCAAAGCCCCTGACTTGCATGCGGTGGGTACTGCTCTGTCGGAAGCCAACCGTGTCGCTATTCTGAAGATGGTGCAGGAAAAGGGTGAGGTTTCGCTGAAGGACATAGAGAAGGAATTGTCTCTTGCAGCCACCAACGCCTACTATCACGTGGCATTCATGACGCGTGTCGGCCTTTTGTACACGCAGGTTTACGGAAGAAGCATCCGTTACAGAATTGATAAACCGTTCTTCCAGCGGCTTTCCGACGCATTGCGCGAATATGCAAAGCCGGACGAAGAAGACCGGAAGTAAGAACGGCAAAAGACGGAAACCGTTTGTGATAGAAATTCAAAAACCAGCCGCCCAATTGGGCGGCTGGTTTTGTTGTACCAAGAAAACTACCAGCAGTGCTGGTGGTTCCAAAAAACTTTGGCTTTGCGCAATTCGCCGCAGCGGAAGGCTCCCTGAGAAACGAAGTTTCTCGGACACACGGGAGGCTAAAGATAGTTGCCACATCTGTGGCAGTAGGGTGACTACCGCAAGTGGGGGATAATTCGACGAGCCTATAGGCTCAGCGTGTGGAATGCCCCACGGGGGCTTGTGCAAGCCACCGGCACGGTCGGTGGTTATGACTTCGGTAAATCAGCGCATACCGCAGGAGATTACTCCTTTACGCTGTCGCGGCTGTTTTTTTGCTTGTCCATTTTTATAATACCGGATACAACAGTCGTTATTATGACGATTACCGCACCCCAAAATACCATTAGTGACCCAATGGCGGGCGTCATAGGATCGCTGCTTATGTTGTGGTAATACAGAGAGGTGGAGACAGACCCGGAAAAGACTACCCAAACAAGCACGTAGGCTTGCATAAGCACGTAATGTGCGGTTCGGGAGAAAAAGCGGTAATTCAAAAAAGTTAGCGTGAAAAAGACAGGCGCAAACAGATACAGTTCAAGTATCATACCGTATGAATAG
>JAZQDY010000112.1:0-3287 GCA_045547015.1 Eubacteriales bacterium
ACTCTCTACCTTGTCTTCCTAAGACCGCTTGGCCTCCGACTTTCCCCTACATAGCAAAATCCCGCAAAAAATTAGCAAAATCCGAGCCGTTTTCTGATGTTGGTTGACAAGTCGGGCGGGAAGTTGTACCATAGAACTACAAAATTTCACGAGAGGTATTATGTATGAAGAAACTGATTTCTTTTCTTCTTCTTTCCGCCATGCTGCTGACGGCGCTTGCCGCCTGCACAAAAACGCCGGAGGATCCGGTAGTAACCGATCCCGCCGACACTACCGTGCCGGAGGAAACCACGGTGCCCGCCGAGACAGAAATCCCGGATAATCTGCCCGAGGTAACCTTTGACGGCGAATCGGTGAAGATCTGGCTGGCGGCCGGATACAACAAGAAATACGTCCCCGATGAAGAAGCCACCGACGTAGTGAGCGAGGCTATCTATAAGCGGGATTCCGACGTGCAGGAACGCTTCAAGGTCACGCTGGAATACGATTACGTGGAGGAAGGCTCCCGGGATTACAACGCCCTCTCCCGTGCTATTATGGCGGGCGACTGGTACGATCTGGTGGAGCAGGTTACCACGTTCAATATGACCATGGCGCTGAACGGTGCGTTCATCAACCTGAACGAGAACCAGTATCTGGACTATGAAAAACCCTGGTGGGCAAACTACGTGATCGACAGCATCCGTGTGGGCGACCGGCTGTACGCTGTGTCCGGCTGGTACGATATGGCATCCTTCAGCCGTGCTGCGGTTATGTTCTTCAACTCCAGAATGGCAGAGGATTACGATGTGCCCGATCTGTACCAACTGGTGCGCGACGGCAAGTGGACCTACGACAAAATGACGGAAATCTGCGAATCCGTTGCGGATGACGTGAATAACGACGGCATCTACGACGATAACGATCGCTACGGCCTCTGCGGCTGGGATGACTGGTGGTTTCCCCAGGCGTACACCGCCGGCTATCAGTTCTTCACCACCGATGAAGACGGCGAAATGCACACCACCGGCATGAACGATACCCTGGTGCACGTATTCGAGACGGTGCACGACGTGTTCAAGGCCAACTGGTATCAGAGCTTCTACACCACCGGTCAGACCCGCCGCTACGACATCTTTGAGGAATTTGCCGAGGATCGGATCCTGTTTATGCTGTTCAGCCTGGACACCGCGGAAAGCACTACCATGCGTGAGCACGGTGTGTTCGGCATCCTGCCTACGCCCAAGTTTGACGAGAGCCTGGAGTACGGCGCCGCCGTTCTGCCGTACTGCATAGCCATCGCAAAGACCACCGGCGATGTGGACACCACCTCCATCATTCTGGAGGCGCTGACAGCAGAATCCTACAAGACGGTACGCCCCGCATACCTGGACGTGGCTATGTCTTATAAGTACGTTAACGACGCGGAGTCCAAGGAAATGCTGGATCTGGCCCTGTCCAATCTGTACTGCGACTTCGGTTACATCTATATGGACTGCGGTCTCGGACGGGAGCTGCCCATGACGCTGACCCGTGCTGCCAATCTGGCGTCCTGGATCCAGACCCACGAGCAGAGAACAAACGCGGGACTCAAATCCCTCGTAAAACAGTTCGAGAATCTGCCGGAGTAACCGAGATGCCGCTTTTGCGGCATCTCGCCGAGCGTTTCCCTTGCCCGCTGAAGCGGTCATTTTTGCCCGTTCCGGGCAAAAAAACGGGAAAGCTCGGCCTCCTCTCCCGCAAAACCTTTATACTAAAGAAAAATCACGTCTGTGTACAGAACGTACGTACAGGCGTGATTTTTGGTTTTCCATATGTGGGCGCACAGCCGAAATGTGAATTCAGCTTAAAAGGTTTTGTGGGGGTGTGGGGACTCTTTTTCAAAAGTGTCCCACTTATTTTGCCCGTTGTATCCTGAGCGCATTGGTCACCACGAACAGGCTGGAGAGGCTCATGGCGGCGGAGGCGATCATGGGGCTGAGGGCGATACCAAAGGCGGGATAAAGTGCGCCGGCGGCCAGGGGGATGCAGAGCGCGTTATAGAAGAACGCCCAGAACAGGTTCTGCCGGATCGTCCGGACAACCCTGCGGGAGAGTCTTATCGCCGATGCAATATCGGCGGGATCGCTCCGCATCAGCACCACGTCTGCCGCGTCGATGGCAATGTCCGCGCCTGCGCCGATGGCGATGCCCACCGTGGCCCGGGTCAGCGCCGGGGCGTCGTTGATGCCGTCGCCCACCATGGCACAGGGACCGTCTTCGAGGGCAGCGCGTACCGCCGCTTCCTTTCCATCCGGCAGAACGCCTGCCAATACGTCACCGGAATCGATACCAACCGCCGCCGCGACAGCCGCCGCGGTTTTCGGATTGTCCCCGGTGAGAAGCACTGTCCGAAGCCCCATGGAATGGAGCGCCGCCACCGTTTCTTTCGCCGTGGGGCGAACCGTGTCCGCAACGCCGATCACGCCGAGGAAGCGTCCCTCGGCGGCAAAGTACAGGGGCGTCTCGCCCCGCTGTGCCATCTCCTCCGCCGCTTTTATCATCTCCGCGGGGATGCCCGCCATCTCCTCAATAAATCCCCGGTTGCCCGCCCGATGGGGCACGCCGGAAAGGGATGCCCGGACGCCCCGTCCCGGCACATCCGCAAAATCCGTCAGCGGAGAGAGGGCGACGCCCGCCTCCGCACCGTAGTCGCTTACGGCCGCCGCCAGGGGATGGGCACTGCCCGCCTCCAGAGAGCACGCCGCCCGGAGAAGCTCGTCTTTTCCCGTTCCCTCTGCCGGGAGCAGGGAGGATACCGCCGGCTTGCCCGCCGTCAGCGTACCCGTTTTGTCCAGGATTACCGTTTTGAGTTTGCCTGTGTTTTCCAGTGCCGCCGCATTTTTGAACAGAATGCCTGCCCGGGCGCCGGCACCGCTGCCCACCGTTACCGCCACAGGCGTGGCAAGACCGAGCGCGCAGGGACAACTGATGACCAGCACCGAAATGCTCCGCGCCAGGGCAAAGCGGAACTCCGCCCCGGAGAGAAGCCATACCGCCATGGTAAGAATTGCGATTCCCGTCACCACGGGCGCGAATATGCCGGCGGCCTTGTCTGCCGCCCGTGCCAGCGGTGCTTTCGTGGCCGATGCTTCCCGCACCAGCGTGATAATCCGGGAGAGGGCTGTGTCCTCGCCTACCCGTTCCGCCCGGCACCGGAGTACGCCGTTTACCGATACGGTGGCGGCGCTGACTTCGTCCCCGGGAAATTTATCCACGGGCAGGCTCTCTCCGGTGAGGGCACTTTCGTCCACGCCGGAGGTGCCCTC
>JAZQDY010000113.1:0-3501 GCA_045547015.1 Eubacteriales bacterium
CTGTATAACTATATGTCCCAGATCCTGGTAGAACTGATCAAAATGGTAAGCACAGGCATCACCATGACGAAAGCCATCGCCTGCGGCAATCGTATCGCGGCTATTCTGGAAATCCCTGCCGGTATGGAAACGGTATCTTCCGACAGCACCGGCGAAAACGACGGCGATGCGGTACGGTTTGACAACGTATCCCTCACGTATCGGGGTGCCGGTGCCCCGTCGCTGGAGAATATTTCGTTTTCTGCCGCCCGGGGCGAGACCGTCGGCATCATCGGAGGTACGGGCAGCGGCAAAACCTCTCTTATCAACATGATCCCCCGTTTCTACGATGCAACAGACGGCACGGTATCGGTAAACGGACTGGACGTGCGTGCGTACGGGTTGAAAGAACTCCGTGATAAGATCGGCGTAGTGCCGCAGAAGGCGGTGCTGTTCCGGGGCACGGTACGGGACAATCTTCGTTACGGCAATCCGGACGCCACCGACGAGGAGCTGTGGGCGGCACTGGAGATCGCCCAGGCAAAAGCGGTGGTGGAAGAAAAGCCGGGCGGTCTGGATTTTATGATCGAGGCAGGAGGCAGAAATCTGTCCGGCGGACAGCGCCAAAGACTTACCATTGCCCGTGCACTGGTGCGCCGCCCGGAAATTCTGATTCTGGACGACAGCGCCTCCGCTTTGGATTTTGCCACCGACGCCGCCCTGCGGAAAGCGCTCCGCTCCCTTGACGGCGGCATCACGGTGTTTATCGTATCCCAGCGGACCTCCTCCATTGCCCATGCGGACAGGATCCTGGTGATGGAAGACGGCTGCATTACGGACACGGGCACCCACGAAACATTGCTTAACACATCCCAGATCTATCGGGAAATTTACGATTCCCAGTTCAAAAAGGAGGAGGCAGTCTGATGGCATCGGAAAAGAAAAAAGCCGCGCCGGGCACGGTGAAAAAAGTGCTTACGCATATCAGAAAATATCGGCTTCTGCTTCTCTGCTCTCTCCTTCTGGCTGCGGTCACGGTGATCCTGACCCTGTACGTTCCGATTCTTATCGGACGGGCCATCGATGCCATTGCAGGCACGGGAAAGGTGGATTTTGACGTGATCCTGCCGATTCTTACACGGATCGTTCTGATTGTCACGGCAACCGCTGCGGCACAGTGGATCATGAACATGATAAACAACCGCATCACCTACGGCGTTGTCCGGGATCTCCGCAACGAAGCGTTTGCACATATCCAGAATCTGCCCCTCTCTTATCTGGATGCCCACCCGGGCGGCAGTATCGTCAGCCGCGTAATTGCAGACGCCGATCAGTTTGCAGAGGGATTGCTCATGGGCTTCGCCCAACTGTTCACCGGCATTATGACGATTCTCGGCACGCTCGTATTTATGCTGACGCTTCACGCCGGCATTACGGCCGTGGTGGTTCTGCTTACACCCATGTCCCTGCTTCTGGCACGCTTTATCGCCACACGCACGTATCGGTTTTTCCACACCCAATCCGAGGTGCGGGGTGAGCAGACCGCACTGATCGACGAGATGCTCACCGGGCAAAAAACGGTGCAGGCATTCTCCCGGGAGGAGGAAACGCTGGCACGCTTTGACGAGATCAACGACCGGTTGGAAAAGTGTGCACTGAAGGCAACCTTCTTCTCTTCTCTCGTCAATCCCAGCACCCGGGTGCTGAACAATCTGATCTATGCCGCCGTGGCTTTGACCGGTGCCTTCGCCGCCGTGGGCGGTGCCGTTTCGGTGGGCGGACTTTCCTGTTTCCTCAGCTACGCTACCCAGTACGCCAAGCCCTTTAACGAAATTTCCGGCGTGATCACCGAGCTGCAGAACGCACTGGCGTGTGCCTCCCGGCTGTTTGAACTGATCGACGAGCCCTGCGAGATCCCCGACGTTCCCGATGCAAAAGTGCTGACGAATGCCAAAGGGCAGGTATCCGCAGAGGACGTTTTCTTCTCTTACACGCCGGAGCGTCCGCTGATCCGCCGCTTCCATCTGGACGTAACACCCGGACAGCGGATCGCCATCGTAGGCCCCACCGGATGCGGAAAAACCACACTCATCAATCTTCTGATGCGGTTTTATGACGTAAACGAAGGCGATATCCGGGTGGACGGCACGGATATTCGGACACTCACACGGCACTCTCTCCGGCAGAATTACGGTATGGTACTGCAGGAGACCTGGCTCAAATCCGCCACCATCCGGGAGAATATCAAAATGGGACGCCCCGACGCCACGGATGAGGAAATGATCGCCGCCGCCAAAGCCTCCTTTGCCCACAGCTTTATCCGCCGATTGCCAAACGGCTACGACACCGTCATCGGCGAGGATGGCGGCAGTCTGTCCGCCGGGCAAAAGCAGCTGCTCTGCATCACCCGCGTGATGCTGTGTCTGCCGCCCATGCTGATTCTGGATGAAGCTACCTCCTCCATCGACACACGCACCGAGGCAAAGATTCAGGAAGCGTTTGCCCGGATGATGCACGGCCGCACCAGCTTTATCGTGGCACACCGCCTTTCTACCATAAGAGAAGCGGACGTGATTCTGGTAATGCGGGACGGCAACGTGATAGAGCAGGGACGGCACGAAGAGCTTCTCGCAAAGAACGGCTTCTACGCCACGCTCTACAACAGCCAGTTTGCACAGTGAAAAAAGGACGGCCTATGCGAGACTTCTCATAAGGAAGTCTCGCAGTTTTATTCGCCTGCGGCGAGATCTATTGCTTCGCAGTGATATTCGGCTTTCGCCGAGTGATATTGGCTTTGCAAGTTAGAGGGGCGAATAAAATATCACTGAAGCCGTCAGGCTTCAATATCACTATTGCGACAGCAATAATATCACTCCGACGCAGTCGGAATATAACTTGACGATTTTTCAGTTTTGTTGTATAATGTCTTCAGAGGTGATGTTATGTCGAACAGCGTTATGAGAGATAAAGCAAAGGCTTTTGCAAAGAATATTGTCTTCCTCTGCCGTAATATGAAGGCAGAGCATAAAGAAACGGTGCTTATAAATCAACTGCTACGTTCAGGCACTTCCATTGGTGCGAATATTCACGAAGCACAATATGCACAAGGTACAAAAGACTTTATATCTAAACTTGAAATTGCTCAAAAGGAATGCTATGAAACAGAATATTGGCTTGAGCTTTTATTTGAAACCGATTGTATTGAAGAATGTACTTACAAATCTATTCAGAATGATTGCGGAGCAATTCGCAGAATGTTGATTGCTTCCTTGAATACAATTAAATCAAAACAAGAATAGGGGTATGGGCATAGCCCGATACATTTGTAATACAAATGCGAAACTAGCGAGATAAAGGATTGATATATCAATGGCAAAAATTATATTATCATCATGCGACTTCAGGAATAGTGATTCCGCTAAATACATATATGACAATTTACCATGTCCGGTTGATCAATGCAAGGTATTGTACTTTCCAAATGAAAAAGCCACAGAAGAAGCAATAAAAAGCATAAAATTT
>JAZQDY010000114.1:0-13888 GCA_045547015.1 Eubacteriales bacterium
TGGTGTTCTCAACGTAGACAGCTGCATCATAGCCGGTGCCGGGCTCGAGGTAATTTGCATAACTGTCGTACAGCATCTTACCGGAAACGGGATCGTCACCCTTGGCGTTGTTGTAAACGGTCTCGTCGGTGATAGCAACCCACTCGGGAGCTTCGTTGCCGTCAGCATCCGTATAGCCTTCAGCACCCCACATGCTCCAGACGTTTGCATAAATGGTCTTGCCGGAGTCAACAGCGGCCTTCAGAGATTCGAATCCCTGGCTGCCGATGGTCTCATAGGTGCCTTCTTGGTTCTGGAAGAAGTATGCCTTAGAGTTCTTGATCATAAGGGTGTCATAGTAGGTATTGGCGCGGAAGTTCATGAAAGCGGGACCAAGCAGCTGCTGCATGGAGTATTCAAAGCCAGCTGCGGTGATAGCGGTGCCGTCATCCCACTTGAGGTCGTCGCGAAGTGTGATCTTCCAAGCGTAGCCGCCTTCTTCCTTCTGGGCGTCAGTGTATCCCCACTTTGCATCAACAGTCGCGGTTACATCCTCGAGCTTGGTTGCTGCAGAGTAGTTGGTGGTGTAGGCACCGGGAACGATAGCGTCCTTATTGATGGTGCCGTCTTTGTTGAATTTCTCATCGTTCTCGAACTTGTAGTCATATTCGAAGAAAGAAGAGCCAATGTAACTCATGATCTGAGTATCATTGTTGTCCGCATAGGTGAACTCATTCCAGTTGCTGGGCATTACGGACGTGGTGGTGTTGTACTCGGCCTCTTTGAGGTCGGCATCTTTAACCGTTCCGTCTTTGACGCAGCCAACAAACGTGGATGCGACAAGAACCAGGCACAAAACCATCGAGAGCACGGATCTGAGATTCTTGTTCATGATGTTTTTCCTCCATATTTAATTATTAAATGTTTTTTCACAGTACTCGCAGGGCAATTTTTTGCAATTTTATGCCAGAACCCGCACAATTGCATAAAAAAGCCGCGAATACATGGATATGATAATTATATCACACAAACATGCCCGAGTCAACCATCTTTCTAATATTAATTGCTGACTTTGCATTCCTGACGGGAAGTTGTCAAGGGGCAGAGTTCGGTGTCTTTGAGGTATTAACCCATGCAGGAAAAACAAAATGAATGTTTTTTCTTCCCGGATTATATATAATAAAATGAAACCTTTTAGGTTTTTTTGCAGCAGTTGGAGCGGTAAATGATGTGTTTCTTTACTGCAAGACAAAAATACGTATGTTTTAATCAATGTCTTCCTTGGCTCCTATATACTGACACTTGACAACGGTATTTTCACAAAGTATAATTTAATGTAGACGGTAGTTTATGCGGAAAGGAAACGGAATTTTTTACCGCACCGACCGAATAACGGAGAAAGGTATATAAACATGGCTTTCTATCTTCGCGGAATACATGTCCCGCACAGAAAAAATACAGCAAAACAGCCGGCAGCACGTATGCCTGCGCCGCAGTCTGTAACGATTCCCATGGCAATGCATATCGGTAATCCTGCCATTCCTGCAGTCAGGGTGGGAGATTTGGTAAAGGTCGGCACCAGAATTGCTGAGGCAGACGGAAGGGTTTCATCCGATGTTTATTCCAGCATTTCCGGTAAGGTTTTGAAATTTACGGAATATCTGTCATCCAACGGTATTGCTGTTCCGGCTGCGGTGATTGAATCTGACGGGGAGATGACCGTTGATCCTTCTATCTGTCCGCCCGCTGTCAGCAGCAGAGAGACGTTGATCGACGCGATTCGCGAAAGCGGTGTCGTGGGTCTTGGCGGTGCCGGGTTCCCGACGCATGTGAAGCTGGACGTGGCTCCGGAACGCATAGAATATCTCATTATCAACGGTGCCGAGTGTGAACCGTACGTTACCAGTGATACGGTAACCATGCTCACACGGGCGGATGATATGGCATATGCCCTGCAGATGCTGCAGCGCTTTCTGGGAATTAAAAACGTGATTATCGGTATTGAAAACAACAAGAAAGAAGCCATCGCTTCCATGCGTAAGATGGCATCATCCGTGACTGGCAGTGCGGTAAATGTGAAGTCACTGCCGTCCGTGTACCCGCAGGGCGGCGAGAAAGTGCTGATATATCATACGACCGGGCGGAAGGTTCCTTCCGGTAAACTGCCTGTTGACGTGGGCTGTGTTGTCCTTAACTGTACAACCCTCGCCGCTGTGGGCGCTTATCTGCGTACGGGAATGCCGCTCGTTGAAAAATGCGTAACAGTGGACGGCGGCGCCGTGAAGAATCCGCAGAACGTGATTGTTCCTATCGGAACGATGATGGCGGATGTGTTTGCCTTCTGCGGAGGGCTTACGGAACAGCCCGCCAAGATCATTTCGGGCGGTCCTATGATGGGCGTAACGGTGCCGGGGGCAGATACCCCGGTTTTGAAGAACACAAACGCTGTTCTGGCTCTGACTGCAAAGGAAGCGAAGCTTCCGACTCCCACCGCCTGCATTCGCTGCGGTACCTGTACAAATACCTGTCCGTTTGGCCTGGCACCTGCCTCCATTGCGGAAGCGTACGAAAAGAAAGATACGGAAGCGCTGAAAGCTTTATCGGTAGAAACCTGCATGGAGTGCGGCTGCTGCAGCTTTGTGTGCCCGGCTAACCGCCCCTTAGTACAGATCAATAAGCTCTCAAAGCAGCTTTTGATGGAAGATAAAAAGAAGGAGGCAAGTAAAGGATGAGTGCTCTCACAAAAGTAATGATTTCGCCCCACATCCACAGCGGCCGATCTACCGCCGGGATTATGCGGGACGTTCTGATCGCTCTTCTTCCTGTGACTGTGGCCGGCGCTTTGATCTTCGGATGGCGCGCGCTTTTGCCTGTTTTCGTCTGTGTGGCAAGCTGTGTTGCCCTTGAGGCAATTTTTAACTGGATTACAAAGCGCAGACAAACGGTGGGCGATCTGTCCGCGGCTGTTACCGGCTTGCTTCTTGCCCTCAATCTGCCTGCCAATATTCCGCTTTGGCAGTGCGTTGCGGGATCTTTATTTGCCATTATCGTCGTGAAATGTCTGTTTGGCGGTATTGGCAGCAATCTGGTAAATCCGGCCATTACCGCACGCGTGTTTATGCTGGTGGCGTTTGACTCCTTGGCAGTATCGGCATTCCCTGTGGATGCTGTGTCCGGTGCAACTGCCCTTTCAGCGGATAAAATGCCTTCTCTCCTTGATTTGTTCCTCGGTAATTACGGCGGCGCGATCGGCGAGACATGCACGGCGGCTCTGCTGCTGGGCGGTGTGTATTTGCTTGTGCGCCGTGTGATTACCTGGCACATACCGGCGGTATTTATGGGTACTGTGTTTGCTTTTTCTCTGTTTATGGAAGGGTTTGATGGGACGTCTGCTCTGGCGCTCGTAATGGCAGGGGGCGTGTGCATCGGTGCGATCTTTATGGCTACCGATTACGTTACCTCTCCGGCTACCGCATGGGGCAAGGTGCTGTTCGGCCTGGGTGCCGGTTTACTTACCTGTCTGATCCGATATTTCAGTGTGTATCCGGAAGGCGTTTCTTTCGCGATTCTGTTTATGAACATACTGACGCCGTATATTGATCGGTGGACAAAACACAAAGTATTCGCCAAAGGAGGTCGGGCATGAAACAAAACATCAAGAAACTTGCTGTATTTGTTTGCATCTGCACGGTGATGACGCTGTTTGTGGCGGTTATCAACTTCTTTACCGCTCCTATTATTGAGGAGAATCAGAAAAACTCCGCCAATCAGGCACTTCTTGAGGTAATGCCCGAGGGAAACGGCTTTGAGCCGGTTGTCATGGAATCGTATACACTGCCCGGTACTGTTTCCGAGATTTACCGGGAAACATCCGGTAAAGGTTACGTCATAAAGTTGATTACCGCCGGCTACGGCAGTGATATGGTTATTATGTGTGGTGTGGACGCAAATGGCGTTGTGACCGGTGCCGTTTGCCTTTCTTCCAATGAAACGCTGGGACGGGAAAAGACGTACGGCGAGAGCTTCATCGGTAAAGATGCCGCCGGCGCGGAGGCGGTGGATACGGTGGGCGGTGCTACAAAAACTACTGAAGCCTACAAAAACGCTGTGAAGGATGCGCTGAATACGGCGATCATTCTGGGCGGCGGTTCTGTGGATATCCGCACGGAGGAACAGATTCTTTCTGATAATCTGTCGGCGGCTTTGCCGGCGGGGGACGGAATTTTCGAAAAACTGTTCCGTGTGGAACGCATTGAAAACGTGGATGCCATTTACACGGCTGAAAACGGAGCAGGGTATGTCTTTGTGGTGGGTGAACAGTTTATCGGTGTTCTGGCGGACGGTACGGTAATAACGGAAGGCGCAGAGAACACATCGGCTATCACTGATGCTGTGGCACGGATAAAGGCTGCTGTTTTGGAAGAAATCGATCTTTCCGCCTACCCGGATCTGACAAAAACGGTTCTTTCCGCCTTTAAAACCTCTTCCGGTAACTATGTGCTGGAAACGAAGGGGGCAGGGTACGGTATCAAGGGCGGAAACGAGTATCATCCGGCCTCGGGTGAATACATTATCGTGCGCGTGTCCATGACGCCGGACGGCAGAATTATCGATTGTCTCACCGTTTCTGAAGGGGAAACGGACGGTCTTGGCGATGCCTGTGCGGATGAGCGATTCTACGGGCAGTTTGTCGGTAAGACGGAAGCGGATTACACCGAGATTGATGCGATCAGCGGTGCAACTTTGACAACGGACGGCTATAAGCAGGCTATTGAACGCGCCTTTGCGGCGCTGCAGATTCTGAAAGGAGGAGAATGAGTATGGGCAAGAACAATAACGCGCTTTCCATCTTCATGAGCGGAATCCTGAAAGAAAATCCCACGCTTGTGCTCATTCTCGGTACCTGTCCCACACTGGCTACCACTACTACGGTTATCGGTGCTTTGGGTATGGGACTTTCGGCACTTGCGGTCTTAGTCTGCTCCAATATTCTTATTTCGCTTCTGCGGAAGATTATTCCCGAATCGATGCGTATCCCTTGTTATATCGTGATTATTGCCGGGTTTGTTACCGGTGTGAAAATGCTCGTACAGGCACTCATTCCTGCCCTGTATGAAATGCTGGGGGTATATCTGGATCTCATTACGGTGAACTGTATTATTTTGGGGCGCGCAGAACTGTTCGCAGGTAAAAATCCGGTTGCTGCCTCTGCCCTGGATGGACTGGGGATGGGACTGGGATTCACTTTGGCGCTGGGAATGATGGCCGCGATTCGGGAGGTATTCGGTGCTGCTTCCTTTGCCGGTGTGGCAATTCCTTTCCTGGAAGAATACAAGATTGCCTTTCTGGCAAAAGCACCGGGCGGCTTGCTCGTGTACGGACTTCTGATCGCGCTTGTATATGCAATTACAAAGGGAAGGGCACCTGCCAAAGTATCCTTCTCCTGCGAAGGATGTGTGCACAGGGATTCGTGCCGGATGGAAACCTGTATGGGGAAGGGAGCTGAAGAGTAATGGAAGAATTCAAACTTCTCGTTGTTATACTGCTTTCCGCTGTATTTGTGGATAATTATGTTCTCTGCCGGTTTCTTGGCATCTGTCCGTTTCTCGGCGTGTCCAAAAAACTGGATCAGGCTGCCGGAATGGGTGTTGCCGTAACGGTTGTTATGCTGCTTGCCTCGGCTGTGACCTGGCCTATTCAGCATTTTGTACTGAATGTGCTGAATATGGGATATCTGCAGAACATTGTGTTTATCCTGATTATTGCTACGCTGGTACAGATGCTGGAAATGCTGCTGAAAAAAATCTCCCCGGCACTGTATAAGGGGCTGGGAGTGTATCTGCCTCTTATCACTACAAATTGCGCGGTTCTCGGCATTACCATCAACAATATTATCGACGGATATTCCTTTATTGAATCCATGGTGAGCACGCTGGGATGCGGACTCGGCTTTCTTCTGGCGATGGTGCTGTTTTCCGGCCTCCGCTCCCGTATAAACGAGGCGAATATTCCCGCACCGTTCCGCGGACTGGCGGTTACGCTCATAGCTGCTTCCTTTATCTCTCTGGCATTTATGGGCTTCAGCGGTATTGTGGAAAATCTTTTTGCGTAATAGGAGGGATCGTTTATGCAAATATTGATTGCCTTTCTTTTTATGCTTGCTGCGGCGCTTGTATCCGGCATCTTATTGCTTGTGTTTTCGCATCTGTTTGCTGTGAAGAAGAATCCTTTAGAGAAAGCGATCAGAGATTGTCTGCCGGGCATCAACTGCGGTGCCTGCGGTTACAAGGGCTGTGATGATTACGCTGCCGCTCTGGCGGGCGATGGGGTGAAGCCCAGTCTGTGCGTGCCCGGGACGCAGAAGGTAGCGGATCAGATCAGTGATATACTCGGCATTGAAAAAGAGCAGGTGAAGGACGTGGTTGCTTTTGTGGCCTGCAACGGTCACTGCGGCGTTACGTCGCCTGCCGCACAGTATGAGGGCGTACAGACATGCCGTGCCGCATCGATGCTGTTTGGCGGACCCAATTCCTGCCATTTTGGCTGTCTGGGCTTTGGAGACTGTGCCGTGGCCTGTCCCTCGGGCGCGATTTGTATGGCGGATGGAATTGCCCATGTGGATACCTCCCGCTGTGTAGGTTGCGGTATGTGCAAGCAGACCTGTCCGAAGCAGATCATTACTATGCTGCCGCAGGAGGCGGCTGCCGCCGTCACGTGCAGCAACAAGCAGAGCGGTGCGTTGGCAAGAAAAGCCTGTAAGGTTGCCTGTATCGGGTGCAGAAAATGTGAAAAAGCCTGTCCAAGCGGAGCCATTACGGTTACGGATAATTTAGCGGTAATTGATTACAATACATGTACGTACTGCGGATTATGTGTGAAGGAGTGTCCGACGGGTTGTCTCAAACACGTCTATTTCCCGGATCTGCCGGAGGACTGCGATGTCAAAGCCCTCGTTGAATCCGTTGAATAAGCCAAGTTATATGAAAGAACAAAAAAATATCAGCAAATTGCACGTCAGAAACGATATACTTCTCGTTGCGGTACTGCTCCTTGTGTCGGCGGTGGGGATTTTGTATCTGTTCGTGTTCCGTGAAAGCGGAACCGCAGTGAAGATCACCGTAGACGGCGAGCTGTATGGGATTTATTCGTTAGCGGAAAATGTTACCGAGGATATTCTGAGCGGAGAAAATGACAGCGGGCACAACCGACTAATCATCCGCGACGGAAAAGCGTATGTGGAAAGTGCCTCCTGTCCGGATGGAATCTGTGTGGGCCACCGCCCGATTTCCCGAAGCGGCGAGAGTATCGTGTGCTTGCCCAACCACGTGGTGATTACGGTAATTGCCGATCAGGAATTGGATTCTCCGGATATCGTGGCGTAGAAAGGTTTATTATGAAGGATACATCCAAAAAAGTCGCCTTTCTGGGTTTGTGTACGGCACTTGCGCTGATTCTGGCTTATGTGGAAGTGCTGCTGCAGCCGTTGATTCCCGCTGTTCCGGGGATTAAAATGGGACTTCCCAATATCATCATTGTATTTTTGCTTTACAGGCGCGGTGCCGTGTCCGCGCTGAGCGTTTCGCTGTTGCGCATCCTTTTGGTCAGTGTCCTTTTCGGCAACGCAATGGCGCTTTTGTACAGTCTTTCCGGCGCTATCCTCAGTTTGCTGGTCATGCTTGTGCTGCGGCGTCTTAATTGGATGTCTGTGGTAGGTGTCAGCGTGGCCGGCGGCGTTACACATAACATAGGACAGATTCTGATGGCCATGCTGCTGCTTCGGACGGCGGCGGTGGGCTATTATCTGGTTGTGCTGACAGTTGCGGGAACTATCGCCGGTATTCTGGTGGGACTATGCGGTGCTCTTCTGATACAGAAAATACCGAAGAGGCTGTTTTGATGGAAAAAGACAGTATTCATGGCGGTGCCCGTTGACAAATGAACAGGCATATGGTAGAATTACACGGGTGACTATTCATTAAATCAAATTTGTTTTAGGAGTTCACAGTATGAAAAAGTATTTTGCACTTTTCCTTTGCGCACTCATGGTATTTCCCGCTGTCCTGACCGGTTGTTCCGGTAATGCCGCTGTTAAATTCGGGGCCGGTGTCTACGTAAGCACCCCTTCCGTCACCGATGCTGCGGAAGATAAGGACGGTACCGGTAAGATTGACGTGACCGTTGCCGCCGTTACAGTAGACGCAGACGGAAAGATCGTTGCCTGCGCATTGGATACTGCCAGCAATACGGTGAAATTTACCGCAGACGGTAAAGCCGTTGCCGGCGAGTTCAAGACCAAGTATGAACAGGGTGCCGGCTATAACATGGTAGCATACGGCGGTGCATCCCAAGAGTGGTTTGCGCAGGCTGATGCTTTTGAGAGCGTGGTTGCCGGTAAGACACTGGACGAAGTGAAGGCTCTCGTTGCCGAAGGCAACAAGGGTACCGAGGAAGTAGTAACTGCCGGCTGTACCATAATGATAAATGAATTTGTCGCTGCGATCGAGAAGGCGTACACGAACGCTTCTGCCGAAATCAGCGCAGACGCCGTTTTGAAAGTGAATATGGTAACCGATCAGACCTGCACCGATGCTACGGAGGAGAAGGACGGAAGCAACAAGGTTGCCGTTACTGTCTTTGCGGCTGCTGCAGATGCAGACGGTAAGGTGGTCGCCGCTTCCAGCGACTGCGTAGAAGTTTCCTTTACCTTTGATGCAAAGGGCATTTCCACGCTGGATACCGCAAAAGCAGTTCTGTCTAAGAAAGAGCAGGGCGCTTCCTACGGTATGGTAGCATACGGTGGTGCATCCAAGGAGTGGTTTGAACAGGCTGCTGCTTTTGATGCTGCCTGCATCGGTAAGACTGCACAGGAGATTGCGGGTCTGCTTTCCGAAGGCGGCAAGGGTGTGAGCGATCTTCAGACTGCCGGCTGTACTATCGATGTAACCGGTCTTGTGAAGGCTGCTTCCAAGAACTGAAGATAAGATACAAATACAAAAACAAAAAAGGAGAGCCATCTCCTTTTTTTGTCCGAACGGATATTTATGAAACAAAGAATATACTGTTTAGCACTTTCTGTTTGCTTACTGCTTAGCTTTACGCTTTCCTCCTGTGCTTCCATGAGAGGCAAAAAGAAATTCTCTGCCTATTCCATGGAGTATTTTGATACGGTTATTACGATTGTGGGATACGAAAATACGCAGGAAGAATTTGATGCGGTGTCAGATGCGATTCTGGCCCAGTTCAAGGAATACCACCGCCTGTACTCCATCTATCACCGCTTTGAAGGAATGGAAAATCTCTGTACTGTCAACGATCTGACGGATGGAGTGCACCGTACCGTTACGGTGGATCGGCGTATTGTGGATATGCTTCTGTACGCCCGGGAAATGTATGACGTTACCGGCGGTATGGTGAATATTGCCATGGGCAGTGTTTTGTCTTTGTGGCACAATTATCGCGAATTGGGGAAAGATAATCCTGCAGAGGCATCTCTGCCGCCTATGGAGAGTCTCCGGCGCGCCGCAGAGCACACAGATATATCCAAAATGATTATTGACGAGGAGCGCTGTACGGTATTTCTGGCGGATCCTCTTATGAAACTGGACGTAGGTGCCATTGCCAAAGGCTACGCGACGGAGTGTGTCGCACGGTCATTGGAGGAGCAGGGCATTACCGGCTACGTTTTGAATGTGGGAGGAAATGTCCGCGCCATTGGCAAAAAACCAGACGGAGCACTGTGGGCTGTTGGTATCGAAAATCCGCTGGGAGAAGAATACCTTGCTTATCTGCAGCTCTACGGCCGTTCGGTGGTGACAAGCGGTTCCTACCAGCGGTATTACTACGTGGACGGAAAGCCGTATCACCACATCATTCATCCGGATACCCTGATGCCTGCCGATGGATTCTTGTCTGTATCGGTGATTTGCGTGGACTCGGGCTTTGGCGATGCACTGTCCACCGCGCTGTTCTGTTTATCATTGGAAGAGGGCCTTGCCTTGGTGGAATCACTCCCCGATACGGAAGTCATGTGGGTTACAGATGATGGGACGAAAACCGTGTCCTCCGGGTGGAATGAGTATCTGAAAAAATAAAGGATATCATCACAATGGAAAATATGATAGCGCAGTACAAGGAATGGTTGTATATTCTGGCAGAATTTGCTGCCAGCACACTGGAACTGATCGGTGTTCTCATCATTGTGATCGGTTCCTGCCGTGCTCTTGTTCGCCTTGTGAAATGCCTGGTCAAAAAGCTCCCCTTCCACGTGGTGGTTGATTTGGGAAAAGCACTCTCCTTGGCATTGGAATTCAAAATGGGTGCCGAGATCATCAAGACGGTGATTATTCACAATCTGGAAGAGTTGGCGATTTTGGGTGTTGTGATCGTTATCCGTGCATTGCTTGCGGTTATTGTTCATTGGGAGATCCGTACAGAAGAAAAAGAGAGCGCGTGGAGAAACACGCGTGCTTTTGAGAATTAAGATAACCGGCGGAAAGCGTCCGAAGAAAAGAAACAGCCCGGGAATCCTATGGATTCCCGGGCTGTTTTGAAAATATGCTTTTCTGATTACGACAGCATGATCTTGATGATTTCCGCATCGGTTTTGCGCATGCCGTCGGTTGCCAGACGGCTGACATTTCGGATGGTATTTTCCACGCCTTTGCTGACAATGCCGTCACCGCCGTAGAACTGGCTTCCTTCCCGGAACATCTGCATACCCAGAAGGCCCGCTTCTACGGCAGAAGCGATTTTCGCGGCACAGCTTGCCTTGGCACCGTCACAAATCACCCCTGAATTGATAGCAAGAGCGTTGACTACGGTGTGGGCTACCTCCCGGAACTTGCCGCCGTATAAATAGGTAATACCGGCCGCCGCGCCGCAGCCTGCACTGATAACACCGCAGTAGGCGCTGAGCGGCCCTATGCCTGTCTTCAGGTGCAATGTTACCAGATTGGATACAGCCAGCGCTCGATACAGTTGTTCTGCGGAAGCGCCAAGCTCTTTTGCATAAATTACTACGGGCACGGAGGCGGTAATTCCCTGATTTCCGGAGCCGGAATTGATAACTACCGGCTTTTCACAGCCTCCCATACGGGCATCCGAAGCAGCCGCGGCATAAGCCTTTGCGCGGGTAATCACGTCGTCTTTCTGCGTGTTCAGAATTACCTGACCGATCCGTGCGCCGTAGTTGCGGCGCAATCCTTCTTCTGCGATATCCATATTACAGGCGATCTGTCTATCGAAGATACTCTTTACATCTTCGATAAGGAGTGTATCGGCAAATTCAACAATTTGCTCCACGGTCAGCAGATCTTTGTCTGAGGGGGATGCATCAGCGGCATTTGTCAGATTGCGGCTGTAGACAGTTTCGCCGTCCCGCTGAATACAAACGATATTTGTATGATCCTCTGCAATACGGCAGACGGACACATGACCGCCGCCGTAAAGTGTGATGATAATGTCAAACACTGCGCCGGAATCCGATTCCCGCACGTTGAACACTGCTTTTTGCAAATACTCGGCGATCTGTGTTTGCTGCTCCTCGGTGACTTTGCTGATGACCAACAATTGACTGTCCGGATCACCGGCGATAATCCCGGCAGCGGCTGCCGCCGCAAGTCCGTGAAGACCGCCCGTGTTGGGAACAATAACACTTTTTACGTTTTTGATAATGTTGGCACTGACGCAGATATCCACCGTTTCCGGAAGGATGCCCAGTTCCCGTGCCGCGGCAGCCGCTGCATAGGCCACGGCAATTGGTTCCGTGCATCCCATTGCCGGCACCAATTCCTGTTCCAACAGGCGTACATAAGCATTATACATACTCTGCTTCATAGATCCACCTCGTGTTGATACTCTGTAGGTAATTATAGCAGAAAACGATTTTTTTTGCAATATGAAAGCGCGAAAAAGGAGGTGCTGCATTGGCAAATGCAACACCCCCCTTGGTTTGGCTCTCAGGGATGCGTTTTGAAAGCCTTCGGAAATACATCGCTATCCCGAGGCGATGCTTTGAACGCGCCCTCTGCTCCTTATTAATATAATGCCAAAATTTAATGGGAGTGGGTAATGATGGGACAGCGCATCAAAAAGCTGCGTGATTTTTCATCTGTGTCGTCGGATATGTCTGCGTTGTTATTCGGACGCTTCGTTAATTGCGACGATCATATCCACGATTTTCTTGTTGATGGCAGACTCCATGGCGGTGTACCGGGAAACGTAGTTCTTCGTCTGCTCTACCATGGCATCCGTGAGGAAATAACTGCCGCCGATCCGGGAGTAGTATTCCGTGAAGAAGCTCTTGAACAGGCAGTTCTTTATGATATCGATGCACTGTCCGGAGTAAGCGTCCCGGGAATATTTCATTTTCAGTGCGGATTCGTAGAACACCTCTACCACACTGCGGTAGGATTCGGAGGAGAGAGCCTCGATGACGCCGCCGATACGGTCATCCGTACAGGTTTTCGGTATGGTGATAAACGTGGAGGAGTTCGTGATGGGGGCCAGGTAGGATTCCTGCTTTTCATCCACCCTGGGGATGGGGAGGATGCCGTAGTCATCTTCCATATTGCGGAATTCCTCTCCGTCCGTGTGATTCAGCCCGGTCATATGAAACAGAACGGCACCATCGTTAAAACGCTCACCGCCGCCCCACAGATTGAGGTTGGAATCCACACCGGGTGTTTCATATACAAGCGTGTAGAGTTTTTCCAGGATCTCCATGCCGCGGTCCGTATCGTGGGAAAGAACAGGATAGCCGTTTTCATCCCGGTGGAAAGTCTTCAGTCCGGAAGCCGCCTCCATATAGGAAACGGACCACTGGTTATCTAAAAACATACCGAATGTGTCGCCCTCGTCCATCTTGCCGTCACCGTTTACGTCGTTATGGGCTTTTTCGGACATTTCCATCATATCATCGTAAAACCAGTCGTTTCCGATGGCTTTTTTATAGAGTTCATCCGGATCACCAAACGCATCCTCATAGATCCGCTTATTAAAGAAGGTGACGTACGTCCAGTAGTAGGTGTTCATGGTAGCATCGCCTACCATGAAGCGGATGGTTTTTCCATCAATGGAAATGTTCTCCATCAGATCGCCTGCCCACCATTCACGCTCGAAATCCAGATAGGGGTTTTTGCTCACGTCCAAAAACAGATGGTCGTTGCCCATACGGATGGAGGCGTTGCCTGCCGCCAGGATAATCTGCCAGGTGTCGTCACCTGCCAGCACGTTTTCCTTGATGGCGTTTCCGTAATCGTCATAGCCCAGCTCCATGTCGGTTACGGCAAAGGTCAGTCCGAGCCGTTCCCGCACGGCTTCGGTACGGTTGAATACTGCCTGTGCCAGCACTTCATCGGCACCCGCGCCGTCCCAGTCAATCTTGCGGTAGGTGTTTCGCGTCAGCACGCCCACTGTCTCGCCGTTCATGTTGAAATCAGCAGGGAGGCTGTCTTTGGCGTTTCTTCTGTCATTGGGATCCAGCGTTTCCGCAGGCTCCGTTTCTGCCGGAGCGGTAGTCCCCGCGGGATCATCGGTGTTTTTGTTGCAGGCGGCCATGGCAGGAAGCAGCATGAGCACTGCAAGTGTCAAAGCAAGAAGCTTTTTCATAATAAACGCCTTTCTCGTTATGTTTTAGTTTTCCGAAGCCGCCAGAATACCGTCTACCACATCAATGATCTTCTTATTGGCGGCATCTACTTGTGCGTTATACATGGAAGCATATCCCTTGGATTTTTCTGCAAGGCATTTCCGCATGATGCCGGAGCACCCTACCAGATCGGCGTACTCTGTGAGGAAATCCTTATAGAGAGAATCCTTGATAATGTCGATACACTGACCGGAATAGGAATCACGGGAGTACTTCATCTTCAGTGCGGATTCGTAGAACACCTCTACAACGCTTCTGTAG
>JAZQDY010000115.1:0-5475 GCA_045547015.1 Eubacteriales bacterium
AGCCCGACACGTTCCACGATGTTTTCAAGGGCATCGGCGTCACAGGCAAGCACATCCGCATCGGTGTTGCTTCCTATCTCGACACCTCCGTCACCATCTTCAATGCAATCCGCGATGCTTTCCCCGAGGCTGAAATTGTAGATGCGGGCAAGGTCATGGTAGAACTTCGCTCCATCAAATCGGAAAATGAGCTGAACTGCCTGCGTGAAGGCTACCGCATCGCCAATATCGCCACGGAAGAAGTCATCAAAGCCATCCGTCCCGGAATGACCGAATTGCAGATGGTCGGCGTGGCACAGAAAGCTGTATACGAACACGGAGCAGAATACGAGGGCCTGCCCATGTACGTATTCTCCGAGGCATCCACTCGCCACGCTATTTCCCGCTCCTGTTACCGCGAATTTCAAAAGGGTGATATCGTCCAGCTGAATCTGTCCGCCAAGATCGACGGCTATTCTGCGGCTATCGGATACCCCATCTGCCTTGGTAAACTGGAGGGGCAGCGGCGTGATATCATCCAGTTCTGCCGTGACGCCCATGCATGGACGGAAAAGCAGGTCAAGGCCGGTATCTGGGCGGCAGACATCGCCAAGAATTTCTATCAGTATTTTGTAAACAACGGTTTTGAAAAGAATTACGTATACGGACCGCTTCACGGCACCGGCATGATCGAGGTGGAGGCTCCCTGGTGCGAGACTTCCTCTCAATATCATCTGAAGGAAAATATGTGCTTCCAAGTGGATACGTATATCTCTGCAGATACCTTTGGCGTCAGATGGGAAAAGGGCATTGTTGTAAAGGAAAACGGCCTGCAGCTTCTGAGCCCCGATATTCCCGAGCTGTGCCCTGAACTCATGTTCTGATAAAGCGGGGGAGGATTCTATGCAGCTGCTTGAAATGTTCTATGACGAAATCCAGGATGCAGTAGAAAGAAAGGTTCCCTTCATCATCCCCATTGGCACAATGGAATACCATGCCCATCACGCCTCCTGCGGAACGGATACACTGGTGGTAACCGGCTGTCTCAGAGAACTGGAAAAAGAAAAAGAGATCGTACTCTGCCCGCCGATTTGGTACGGCGTTGCCTCCTATGCGGTATGCGGCCCTAAACCGGGACATTTCCACGTGGATGAGGATGCCTACGCCTCCTATCTATACTGTATTCTGAAATCCATGATTGATGCGGGACATAAGAATATCTATCTGATTCCTCATCATCAAACCGAGGGTGCCGGTCTCATGCCCATGACCATTGCCTGCCATAAAGCGGCAAAAAAAGTAACCATGGAATATATGGAGGGAAAGCTGGGTAAAGGCTGGTGGGGCAGCGATGCCTATGCCGCCTACTATGAAGAGTTGGGATCAGCCGACGATCCGTTCTCCTATATCAAGGTAATTCCGCTCATCGGCGCCGAAGCCCAAAAGAAATGCGGCGGCTTTGATCACGCCGGCAAATGGGAGACTTCCCTGTTGATGGGGACCTATCCCGCACTTGTGGATCTTTCCCGCTGTGAAAGAAATACCGAATGGTTTGCCCAAAGTGCCAAGCAAGCCAGTGCCGAAACCGGCAGGCATATGGTAGAGTGTACCCTGGAGTGGCTACGGGAGGTCATCCGCTGAAATAACGGTGCAGAAAGAGTGCACTGCCGGACTCATGCATCGCGGTCATGACCTGCCTTGCCGAAAAGCACATCTATACGCTCAAAAACAGGAAAAATTCTCCGACAGAATCAAACCGCAGTAAATTGATCGTATGTCAGAATTACCTGTGGATCAAGAATAATATTTTTGGGACGAATGTGAGCACAGACTTCCCTCCCCTCTTGTTTTTCACATCGGTATTTGTAACCGTAAAATTGCCAAACAATAAACGTCACCGCCTGCAAAAAACTGAGCAGGCGGTGACGTTATTACTTCGCCTTTCTATAGCAGAGGTATGCCAGAACACCGCAGATTACAATTCCCGCTGCATACGGAATGGCGGTCAGAAGTGCCATTTCTGCCGGTGCACTGTAGCAGTTGTGTGCAATGCCGCAGAGCATATCCCGGTAATTCCATGCAACGACAAAGCACATGAGGTGGGATAAGACAAGAGTAAGAATGGCAAACAGGTATTGCAGTTTTTTCATATGCATCTCCTTTCGCTGTACAGTGTTGGATACAGCGTACTGTTCACGTCTCTTCCCCGGGAATCGGACGATACTCAAATTCGCCGGAAATCTCAGCCGGTGTATCAGGAATAACGATCAGCGGATTTTTCACTACACGGTACGTGCCGTCTACACTTGGCATTATGGTGATTCTTATCGTTTCACGGCTCCACGCTCCATCGATTTTTATATAAAAATCAACCCATATAGCCGCATCATTCCCGGCATGCCCGATTAAAAAACGGTTTTTGTCAATTTCCACGTTTTTTGATTCTGCGACCTGTTTTACCTCTTCCCACGCTAACTCAACGTAATAACGGAGGGGATTGCCGAAAAGCAATGCATCACCCAGGCTCTTCTGCACTTCGATGAACGACCACACACCGCCGTCGCGGATGTCTATCCGTGTTTCCTGCTCACCGGATCCTGCACAAAGATAGATATACGCCGGTGCCGTCATGATCGAACCGCCGCCGACCTTTACGGAGAAAAGTTCATCGATGGGAAGATGCCAGATGTACAGCCCGGAGCCGATGTCGGTGTGGGAATATTCAGCGAAATCCTCCCAGGTGAGATCGTAGCCCTTATCGGAGAGAGTGATCACGTCGTCAAGGGTCAGTTGTTTGGGGGATTCCGGAGATGTTTCTATGGGTTTCTCCACAGAAACGAGAATATACGATAAATGACCAAATGCCTTTTTGAACCGCCCTATGTCACCATTATCAAAATCATGTACATAAACCTCCACGCAGTTGCGTTCTTCATCCACACTCACGGCGGCAATTCTCTCGCCCCACTTGCGGAACGTTTCATCCACGGTTTCCTTTATGGCAGTATTGCGGTATTCCCAGATTTCTTCTTGCTGGCGGGTCAAAGCTTCGTAGGTAAGGGATTCTGTTGAAATGTTGGAATCAATTATCTTTTCAACTCTGTATTCCTCTACCACTGTCGGTACCGGCAGATCTGTGTTCGGCTTTCCTGTATCAAAACTGTTCTCGTAAATATCCAAAAATCCGGAGATAAAAGAAGCCTGCTTCTGTGCCTCTGGGGTACCGGTGGTAACCTGCCAGCCGAATTTTTTATAAAGTTTATACGTCATTTGCGAAATGGGCGGCAGATTATTTTCCCTGCGAATCAGTGTAAGGCCGTCTTTATACAGTTCCTTCATGGCAGAAAAAGCTTTGTCAGGATCCTTAAAAACAGCACGCCCGTATTTATCGGCACCAATGGCAAAATCTTCGTGCACGCTTTCGTACTTCTCTTTATCCACTTGCCCCAGTATGCCTTCCCCGCCGACCACATACTCTTTGACCCACGGATTCGGTATCGTCATCGGATTTGTAAGGAAGCACACCGCTGTCACTGCACACGCGATCACCGCCAGCATCACAATCCAGAACGCAGGCTTCTTATAGTTCAGCACCGATTTGATCCGTTGTTTTACCCCGACTTCGCCGAATGCCAGCGGACAGGCGGAGATCATCTTACGCTTTACACTGCATTCCAGCAATGCTTCCGAATAATCAGCACGCTGCGGGCTGTCATATTCTTTCACCACCCGCTCGTCGCACGCCATCTCAATATCCCGACAAAGCAAAATATACGAAAGCCACATCACGGGATTGAACCAGTGGATTGTCAGCAGAAGGAATCCAAGCGGCTTCCATAAGTGGTCCTTCCGGCGGATATGTGCCTGTTCGTGGGCGATAACGTAATCGAGTTTTTCTTCCGTCATACCGCGTGGGACATAGATGCGCGGTCGGATAATTCCGAGAACAAACGGTGAATCCACAGCGGAGCTTTCCCAGATGTTATCACGAACCCGGAGCGCCGCTCCGATGCTTCTGCGAAGCCGGACAGTTGAGATCACCGTATACAGAAGAAGACCCAGCATTCCCGCCGCCCAGACATAGGACAGAAGAGAGGATACACCGTCGTCTTTGTAGATTTCAATTTCCGGATTCTCTAACGTATAATAGTGTACTGTGATATCTTTGCCAAGGGAAGAAAAATCAAAAGCAGGGATACTGTCCGGTACACTGTTCAAAAAAAAATTCTCCTCCGTCACGGGTTCCCTTTCAACCCAATCCGTTTTCGGCATCAGGCTGAAGGGGCTTTCCACAAAAGCCGGACAGATCAGCCGCAAGGCCACCAATCCCCATAAAAGCACGCGGATCCATTTCGGTGCCTTCTTCAAAAGCAGTCGCAAGAGCAGCACTACAACAGCAAGTACAGTTGCAGTGATACTCATATTAACAATATAGAGAAAGATTCCCGTCATTTGCCGCCTCCTTTTCTTGCCCGATCGATCATCGCCTGCAGTTCGTCAAGGTCTGTGTCAGAGACATCCTGCCGTTTGGTAAAAGCGGCAAGAAACGCAGGCAGTGAACCCTCAAACTTTTTTTCAAGCAGTTCGTCAATCTCATAAGACTGTGCATCATCTTTGGAAACCAGAGATGTGACTGTGCCGTTTTCGTTTTTCAGTACACCTCTCTCTCCCAGACGTTTGATAATGGTGTATGTAGTGGTACGTTTCCATCCCAGTTCCTTGTCGCAGAGTTTCGCAAGCTCAACGGCTGTTACCGGCTCATGCTCCCACATAATCAGACAAAAACGGTATTCACCTTCATGTATTTTCGGAATGCTCATAGAATTGTCCTCCCCAATCTTGTCTACCGCGGTAGACTTCCTGTATATAGTCTACCACAGTAGACAGGAATTGTCAATAGCGTAAGACGAATACATAAATTGTTTACACTCGATCATGCCCGAAACATTGACATTTTTCCTAAAATATGATATTATTATGTCAGACGATATATCGCGTCACATAATAGTTGTGAAAGGTGGGAGAAGCATTGGCAGCACAGACACCCATGACGGAAGCCAATTACTATATACTGCTGGCACTCATGAAGCCGGGGCATGGCTACGGCATGATGCAGCGGATAAAAGAGCTGTCCGGCGGTCGGCTTGAAATGGGTCCGGGAACACTGTACGGCGTTCTCACCCGAATGCATAAAGAAGGCTTGATCATCCTGACCGGTGAGGACGGACGGCGCAAGAACTATGAGATTACCGAAGAAGGCAAAAAAGCACTTCATGCAGAGTATGAGCGGCTGAAGCAGCTGGTGCATGACGGAGCAATTCTGGAGGAGGACGAGGTATGAAGATTCGATACGGGATTCACCCGAAGGAATTTGCCATCGGGGAGACGGAGAAATATTATTCCGATATGGCTGCGAAAGGCTGGCAGCTTGTCAAACGCGGTGTAACCTTCAGCAAGTTCGAGAAAACAGAGCCGAAGAAGATGCGGTATCGGGTG
>JAZQDY010000116.1:0-4778 GCA_045547015.1 Eubacteriales bacterium
GGTGGAGTGTGCCAATTCTCTCAATATTCTCTCTATCGATAATTCCTTCGGCAATATGCCGGATGCGTGCGTCAACGAGCCGCTGCCTCATATTCTGAAGGCGGAAAAGGATGTGCCCGATGCTCCGGCACCGCTGGTATGGGTGTATCCTATGCGTGAGTACACCACGTCCGAGGATGCGAATCTGCTCCGGGAAATGAATCTCTGCGATAACTACATCTGCGACGCCATCAACGACGGTTTGCCGCTGTGCTGTGTGGTTTCCACAGATCATTTTCTTATGAACGATCTGCATCTCTACAAAAACAGCATCCTCCTTTCGCCTGTGCCTGAGAATCCGGCGATCCTTGAGAAATTGACCGCTTTCACCCGTGCCGGCGGGCAGGTAATGGTATACGGAACGAAAGAGAAACTGCAGAAGCTGCCGGCGGATGTACCGTTTGCCGCCTTTGACGTGAAAGAACGTGCCGATCTTCTGCGGGAAGCGTTAGCCGATTTCGGCTATCAGATCCGCTTCACGAAGAAAGACGATGGGGTGAAACCGCCCACCATGGCTATCATCCGCCGGGACAACGGCCTGGTTTTCTCGGTATATAACGCCAATACCACCACGGATACCGGCTTTCATTTTCCCAAGGGGGCACCGATCCTTATGGGATGCGAGGCGGAAATGCGTGATGGCCTCGCCACGTATCGTTTCAGCCGCGGAGAGCACCGGGAGTGCCGTGTGTTCGCGGAGCAGAAGGACGGCGTGATCTCCTGCCGGGAAGCCGCCCCCGGCAACGTCCGGTACAGACGGTGGATCCGTATCCGCGGTCTTGAGGACGCTACCGTGCGTCTTTTCCCCGAGACCGGATGCGAATGTGCGGTGTCCAGCATCGAGAGAAAGGATCTGACACCCGAGGCGGATCCCAGGTTCACTCTTGTGCAGGATGAAAAATGGGGCACGTATCTGGAGGGGAAACACATCACGGGCAATATTTTCTTTCTCATCGGACACAGACGGTGAGGGGGATACATGTAAAGCAGGCTCCACTCCTTACGGGGGGGAGCGTGCTTTATATAGACGGGCGTAAATTTTTTTGCTATAATTACTGTAAAGCCCCAACCTTTTCCTTCTGAATTGTGTCTAAAAGACAAGCGCTTAAAGAAAGGAATATTCCGATTTCAGAGAAAGGAGAGTGCATATGTACTATCAAAACGAACCGGATGAAACGCTGGTAATGCTGACGCTTGCCGGTGAGCAGACGGCATATGAGATTTTAGTAACCCGGTATCAAAAGCCGGTGATATCTGCCGCCATGAAGATAACGAAAAATCACTTTATGGCGGAGGATGCCGCCCAGGATGCCTTTGTTACCGCATGGATGAAGCTGAATACTCTGCAGGATGCAAAAAAATACGCTTTATGGGTATGCCGTATCGCTAAGAACTGTGCCTTGAACATGATCAGCAGATATCGCAGCTTTCTCCCGTTTGACGTAGTGGAAAATCTCGATATTTCGGACGGCAGTGCAGAAAATCCGGCGGAGCTGTATGCACTGTCCGAAGAGCAGGACGAGGTGAATAAAACCGTTCAGATGCTGCCCGAAAAGGTGCGGAAGATCATTCATCTGCACTATTTTGAGGATCTTTCCATCGCGGAGATCGCGGACCGTATGCGGATCTCCGAGGGAACGGTCAAGTGGCAGCTGCACGATGGACGGAAACGAATCAGAAAGGAACTTTGCGCTATGAATGAAAAGTACAGTGATACGCTTGTTGTACGCGTTATGAAAAAGGTGGAAGAACTGAAACTCTGGCAGGTCAAAAACGACAAAAGCGGTTTTGAAAAAGTATACAAAGATGTGCTCCGTGAGGTAGAGGAGCTTCCCGAATGCAGAGAAAAGCAGCACGCTCTCGCCGACGTACTCATGCGCGGCTGGTGGTGGCTGCCAGGCAAGAAAAACGACGCACTCTTCGCCCGGATTGCGGACGCCGCTATGGAGGGCAAAAACGAAGAAGTTATGACCTTTATCGTCGCCCGCGAGGATTCTAAGGTGTATGGCGGTGCCAGAATCGATTTTATCCGCGAAAAGCAGATTCCGCGGCTCCGGGAAGCGGGGTTTGTGAAGGCTCTTGGACGCGAGTGGTTCTGGCTTGGCTATAATCTTTTCCGAGAGGGAAAGGCAGAGGAAGGCAACGCCGCATACGACAAGGTGGAGGAGATTCTCACAAGCAGGGACGTCTACCGCATACTCGTGCCTTATGCAAGAAAGATGGAAGAAGAGCTATCTACACGTTATAAGGACACGCCTAAGGAACGTTATCTCATCGGCGGTGCTGCAGAAGAATACCGCATACTTGGCGGAAAACTGCATTATTTCTCTGAGCAAGGCTTTGGAGAGGGCTGGCTCAGTTCCATGGAACGGAGAAATGCACGCATCTTCCTCAACGCATCCAGTTGTGACGGACAGTTTTTTGCAGACGTTGCCGTAGGCGAAACGTACATCGGCACTGACGGAACAAAGCTTACTTTTGTCTCCGAGAATGAATCGGCAGATACGCCTGCAGGCAGATTCGATGGCTGTCAGCTTTGGGAAGTAAGACGATGGACGGACACGCAGAAAATCGTATGCAGAACTTATTACAAAGAGAACATCGGTATCGTTCGCCAGGAGCTTACAACGGACGGAGTAACCGACAGCCGTACACTTTGTGCCTATGAAATCAAAGGCGGTGAGGGACTTCTTCCCCTTTTCCCCGGCAACAGATGGGAATACGCACCTTCCTATTCTCCCGATACGGTTTCGTCCGAGTTGAAAATCAAGGTGGATTTTGCTGATGAGGAGCGGATCCTTGTTTCTTACTTTGAAAACACCGAAAGGCTTAAGTACGACGAAAATTTGTGGATTGAGGCGGTGCAGGAAATTTCAAATGAATACTGTCTTGAGAGTAAGGGTAACTGTCGTATATGTGACGTGTATCCCGCTATTGCACGTGCCGAGCAACTGGCAGTAACTCCCATGGAAAAGGCTCACACCAAGGCGGCAGTATCCACAGCACGGAGAATACTTGCTACAGACCCCACATTTAATCCTGCCTACACCGCCACGGGGCACTGGAATTTCTTTACGAGAAGTTATATCCGGAAGAAAAACGATTCGCTGTATTTCTCCGGCTATAATCCCAGATGGAGTTTTGAGTGGAAAAACACCGGAAGTATGGGCGCTGCAGAAGATCCCATCCTTTATAATGATATTTTAGGTATTCTCCAGGATGCGGCAAACTGCATCTGGTCGGATGAGTGGCGTGTGAGGGCATCTCCTATCGTAGAATACGACAAATACGAAAATGCACTCAAAACGCAGATCGTCTGCGAGGACGGCGGAACGATTACCACGAAAACGGGCACGTTTGAAAACTGCTTCAAGGTGTGCCTTGATATCAGCGGAATGGGACCCGGTCTTGAGTATCGCGGCGGCAGAAAGGTTTACTATTTTGCCGAAGGCATCGGCATCGTTCGCACGGAAAACGAATATTGCGGCGGTGCAAGAACGGCGGTTTACGAGCTGACCTCTTACGAGGGTGTCGGGGAAGGCTTTATGCCGCTGGCAGACAGCCTTGTACGCCGCTATGATGCGCTTGATCTGACCGACGGCTTTGTGGGAGCGGTAGAATATACCTACGCTGCTGATGAGGACGGAGATATCGTTGTATTTGCTGACCGCACGGGTATCCGCGAGCTCCCGCCGCCGATCACCCAGTACAGTGCGATCCAGGGCGAGGTCATTGAGGCACGTTTGTGGGAGGAAGGGAAAAGGGAAGAGGGGCACATGAAATACGGTGCCAATAATTTCCACCTAATTCTCCATCTTCTTGCGAGACCGAGCTACAATAGAGGCAATCCCAAACGCTCTATTGAAATTCACAGCTATTATATGAACATGATGGAACTGCTTGGCTGTGAGGGAGAGGTTCCGCCTGCGTGGTATACTCTTTATGGGTGGGCGGCCCTCGTAAAGGCAGCGGCACTGTTCGGGGACGGCAGAAAAGAAGAAGGATATGTATCTCTTGATCTTGCTTTGCAGTATTGTGAAAAGATCGCTTTGCTGCACAAGGGAGATCTTCTGGACACGGGAAATACGGACCTTCTTGGCGGCGTAAAATACGAATATGACAGCGGTGTAATTGTGCTGCCCGACGGATCGAAAGAGCCTGTGTCGTATGATTACATGCTGCGGTTTGATGTAAATAATCTCTATTATGCAATAACTGCACCCCGCGGGTGGGAATGGTTCAATTCCGTTCGCAATGAAGATCGCTTCAAGGAATACATCGAACGGGCAAAAAAGATGGCTGATAAATAATAACGCAGCCGCCGGGAGTGACCGTTGGTCGCTCCCCGCGGTTTCCTTATAAGCTAATTCATAATTCTATGGTATAATTTTATAAACCAATGCACCCGAATTCAAAAATGCCACACTATATGAATGAAAGGAGGCGAGAAAATGCAAGAAACGAACGAAATACGTGATCGGCTTATCAATGAGTTTGCCGAAAATTATATGGAGAAGCTGTTTTACTTCTGCTTGAAGAAGACCGGCAGCCACATTGAAGCGGAAGATCTGACACAGGACATTGCACTTCAGATCATCACGGCTTTGAATAAAGGCACGATTCCTACAAGTTTTTCGGCGTGGGTATGGCAGATCGCGCACAACCGTTATTCCGTATGGGCAACTGAAAAGCATAATCGAAACAAGTCGGTAACCGGTTCCGATATCAGCGATTATGAA
>JAZQDY010000117.1:0-6345 GCA_045547015.1 Eubacteriales bacterium
CCGAAAAATTAAAGAGAGGCCGTGCCGTGATCGGCGGAGATTTTTCCGTCGATTACATAAATAACCCCGTACGGATGGGTCATGCTGAGCCCCACGGAGCCGGGATTGAACAGGTGAATCCGCCGGGAAATACCGAACGGGGCATTTACAGAAGTGTTTTCGGGCACGTGTGTATGTCCGAACAGAATCAAGTCTGCCTCCAATTCCGAAGCCCGGCAGATCATTATATCATATCCCCATTTTACCCGGGCGGTGTGCCCGTGCAAAGCGAAGATTTTCACTCCCTCCACCGTGCGGATATCTTCCGTCTGGACCGCTATGCCTGCGGCGGCCGCGGCCAGTGCCGAATCGTTGTTCCCCGAAAGGATCACCCGGGGAATGTGCGGATATTCCTCCAAAACGGCGGCAATATCGCGTACGCCGTCCCCAAGAAAATACAGAAGATCTGCCGTGCCGCCGTGGGCACGGAGCGCCGCGCGGATGTAGTCCGGGCTGCCGTGTGAATCGGAAAAAACGAGAATTTTCATAGAACCGTCCTTTGGAAAATGAAAATAAAAGTAGCAATCCCGGCCCCTTTCGCATATAGTGAAAATGAAAAACGAAGCGGGGAGGATTTTCATGAAATTGGACAGAAATACGGTTCGCTCTCTCAGCGAAATGCCGGATGACCGCCTTTGGCGGACGATGAGAATGATTGCATCCGGCCTGGGGGCGGAGATTTCCGAGCGCCAGCGGTATCGCATGGATTACGAAGCGATACGCCGAACGCTTGCCGAGATTACGGATGAGGACATTATCCGTATAAACGGAATTATGGAAACGTATAAACGGCATAAATACGAGCGGAGAGGGGGCGGCTTCCGATGAGCGAGAACGGAAAACCGGATCTTTCCGCCCTGAGCGGAGAAGACCTGCAGAAAACGGTGGCAAGCATTCTCGAAAATCCGGCGTTCAGCAAAATACTGGGTGAACTTTCGGGGCAGGCACCGCCGCCGAAGGAATCTTCGGAGCCGCCGAAAACTGTTCCGCAGATATCGCCCGAGATGATGGCGCGTCTGCCGCAGATGATGGCGGCGCTTTCGCCCCTTGTATCCGGTATGCACGGAGATAAGAAAGAGAGCGGCGAGTCGAAAAGCGGCGCATCGGATGCGGATAAAAGAAAGAAACTGCTGGCGGCACTGAAACCGTATCTCAGCAGTTCCCGCAGGGATGCCGTTGACAGCATTATGAAAGTTACGGAAATGACGGATTTACTCAGTCAGTTCGGCGGCATGAAGCCGGGGTAAAGGGGGGATACACCGTGTACAGCCGAAACCGAGCGGTACATTCTGATACACGATATGCCGAAAACGTGCCGTCCGTGTACGGCGGAAGCCGTTTCTACCGACAGGAGCCGGCAGGTCTGCCGGCAGAGATACGTACAGAGGATCTGCGCGCGGCCGGTGCGGACGGGATCCCGGTACAGTACGAAGTACCTCCCGAAATACCGGCGGAGGAGCCGCTTTGGGAAGAATCCGCGGAGGAATGCGGTTGTCTGCCAGAAGAAGAACCGACAGAGACGGCATGTACGGAAAAGACTCCGCAGAAACCGGAGGGATTCCTTTCCTCTGTGTTTGCCGATCCGGAGGAGATGCTTCTTCTCGGACTGCTTCTTCTCTTTTGTCTGGAGAGTGAGCGCTGTGTGGACGTGATCGTAATTTTGCTTCTCCTTCTCATCATTCACTGATAAGGGCCGCTTCTTCCAGGAACAGAATGCCGCGGAGACAGCGGGCGGCTTTTTTGAGTGCGGCTTCTTCGTCCAGGGGAGATTTGAAGTCGGGTACCGTTTTTTCATAGGGAACAAAGAGAGAAACGAGAACCGTTCCTTCTGCGGGATTTGCGGAAAAATCCACACTGCAGTCCTGAATGCCCGCGAGATAATCGGTGAGAACGAACAAAACCTCGTGCTGTGGAAACAGAACGGAAAGCGCCGTGAGATCCGATATGTGAGACAGGGGCGGAAGCGTACGGTGGGTATTTACCGCAAAACGGATTTCCCCGTCTCGGCCGTATCTGCAGAACGAAATGTCTGCGCGGCCCTCGTCGCTCAGATCATTCAGAATCCGGAGAAGGACGGTAAGCAAAAGAAACATAGCCGACGGATCAAAGGGAAGGAGAAGATCTTTAGCATTTTCGGATTCGCCGTACGATACCTGGCAGTCAATCTCCCGGATCTGAGGCAGCACCTGGGAGAAATAGGCGGAAAGGGCAGCAGAAAGACGGAACTGCCGTCTTTCTGTCTGTCTTTGCGGCAGAATGGGTGAAAATACGCGCCCGATAAACAGCGCCGCCGCCATCAGTTCCCGCAGGGCGTCGGAGATTTTCTCCGGGGATAGTTCCGGATTCCGGAGAAAATCGTCACACCGATCTTCCATTTGGGAAATCCGCATTTCCAGTGCTTTGGCACAACGGGCAAACTGGCGGGAAAGATACGGCGCGGCGTGCATATACTCCCGGTGGGAGTGAAACAGCACGGCTTCGGCAAAATTTCCCGTCAGTGCGTAGTGATAGGAAACGTATGCCAGATGAAATCCGTGGAATTTTGAAATACGCATCCGAAGCGGCTCGCCTTCCCCGGGGAAGGCGGCGGGATCCTCCGCCATGTGCAGTCGGCTCTCGTGCCAAAGAGAAAATGCCTCCGCGTCCCACAGGAGGGGAATGGGAAAACGGGTGCCCGGCAGGATGCCGGCTTTTTCCGCCGCGTCATTTACGGACACGATTCTGCGCTCTGCATCCAGTTGGATGGCGGGAAGGGCAGGCAGCAGTTTGTCATCTGTTTTCAATGCATTCATAGGCAAGCTCGCGGGTTATTCTTTTGTGAGGAAGCGGACGTTCCCCAGACCGGCTTTTTCCCATTCGTCCGGGGAAGTATTTTGTGCCGTGCTGTCCTGCAGCAAAACGGAAAGATTGTAGTATGTCATGCTTCCATACAGGGCGGCGCATGTCTTTTTCGCATCTGCAAGACTTTCTTCGCTTGTCAGATCCAGCAAAAGAAAATCAAAATACGAAAACAGGCTGTCCAGATGGTCCGCCGATGCGGCACTTCGGAACAGCGACGGGGAGAGGGCAATCCCTACGGCCATATCCGGTGCCGCTGTGCGGAGATGCTCCAGATATAAAAGCAGTGTATAGGTGTACGCACTGTCCAGCGTTTCTCCGGTAAGCCCAAGCAGTACCGTTTCCGTCACACCGCATCCGGCAAGCTTGCGCAGAATGTCACCGTCCGTGGCTGCGGAGCCGGAGGTATGCACAACGGCACTGACCGGCAGGCCTCGGGCGGAAGCCAGAGATACGGTGTCTGTGAGAACGGATTCCTCCAGGGCACCGGCAGGTGCCTGTATTCCGTCCAGTTGAAAATGCAGACCGTTTTCGTCAGCCGCCGTTACGGAGATGCCCGCAAAGGAACCGACCGCTTCGTCCAGCGCGCTGCCTATGGCTTTCGTGTCCGAAAAGACAGCGGCGCTCAGCGGCATACAGATTCCGCTTACAGTGGAAGCTCGTTTTTTTGACGGCTTTGTATATTCGGTTGTTTCCGGTTTTGCCGGGGAGAGGGCATAATCTTCCGGCTGCAGCGCCAGCAGATCCGCAGCACGCTGAAGCCGGTCTTTGAATAGATTGCCAAGCACCGCCCAGCCGACGAGAATGCCCACGGCAAGGGCAGCGATGAGGACGGCGCGCAGCATACGCTTTTGGGCACTTTTTCCCGTGTATCGGGAAGACGTGTAGTATTTCACAGGATACCTCCGGGGGACGGTCAGTCCATGGTCAGGAGAGAATAGGAATCAAAGGTGTCGGTTGTGGTGAGAACCATTTCTGAAGCTTTCTGTTCGATGGCAAGGGAGAACTGGGCATCCCGGTAACTGTCACACAGATCGTCAAGATGAGAATCGATATACCGGTCCTCTTTTTCACAGCGGACAAGCACGCTGTAACCTGCCGCCGTTTCGATTATGCCGCTCACCTCGCCGATATCCAGCGCAAAGGCCGCGTCCTCGAATTCCCGGTACCACACACCCCGGCAGATATAATAGCCGTCTGTATTGTTGAACATATAGAGATCTTCGCCGTATTCCTTTACCAGAGCGTCGAAATCCTCGCCGGCGACGGCGCGCTTGTGTGCTTCTTCCGCCTTTTTCAGATTTTCGGCTGCGTCCTCGCCCGGATCATTCTGAATGAGAATCTGCTTTACGCGTACAAATGCATCCCCCCGGATGATGGGTTCGATGACCGCATCGTCCGGTTCCACATCGCCTGCTTTCAGCATGGCGTAGTATAACTCCTCACTGACGGCATTTGTCGTGAGCAGAAAACGGTACGCACTGTCCGTCAGATAATTGGCGGTCATGTCCGCCACGTAGGCAGAAACGGAATCGTATCCGGACATCATGGCGTCCACCTGCCCGTTTACCAATTCTTCAATGGCTTTGTCCGTCCGTTCGATGCCGTATTTTTTGGCAAGGGAAAGAATGGCGTACTGATCCCGGAGAGAGGAAAACGCCTTTTCAAAGATTTCATCGGACCGCTCTGCCGCGGTCTCCTCCGTCCAGTACGCGGCATCACCGCAGTCTGCCATGTGATTGCGCACGAAATAGCGCAGCTGTTCGTAGGGGACGGTGTATTCGTCCAGGGTAAGCACCGCGGCACTTTCTTCTTCCGTGCTTTTCGGGACTTTCTGACAGGCAGTAAAGGAGAGCACAAGGGAGAAAAGGCAGAGCAGTGCCAGAACATGGGAGAGCTTTTTGGAGAACAGCATAAGACACCTCACAGAAATCGTGTTTTAGATAGAAATTCAGTGTATATTCAGTATAGCAAACGGGAATGAAATTACCGTGAATTTCAAATGAATATATCATGAACAGGAGGCGGGAGAGCGTATTTCCCTCTTGCAAATTTTCCGCCGGTGTGGTATACTGAACGCAGACGACAAAAAGGGAGGACATTTGCATGAACGATATGGGCGCAATGGCAGATGCGGGAAAGGCGATTTCCCTGCAGCGACTGATGGACGAGCTGAAGCTGGAGGCGGACTATCTTCCCATGGATGCGTCCGAGATTCTGGTGCGCCACGCGGACGTGGGCCGTCCGGGACTGCCGTTTATGGGCTTTTTCGAGCATTTTGAGCCGGAGCGGATCCAGCTGATCGGAAATGCGGAGTACGCCTATCTCAGCAGTATTTCCGGCCAGCAGTGGAAGGATTGTCTCACCAATTTTCTTTCCCACCATCCGGTTGCCGTAGTGTTTACCCATGGAAACGTGCCCTCACCGGAGTTTTTGGAGCTGGCGGAATATTTTGAGGTGCCCGTGCTCCACAGCCATGATGTTTCCAGTGCGTTTACGGCACAGGCACTGGCGTTTCTGAATTTGTCCCTTGCGCCCTGCATTACCCGCCACGGCGTTCTCGTAGAGGTATACGGTGAAGGCGTTCTGATTCTGGGTGACAGCGGCGTCGGCAAGAGTGAAACGGCCATTGAACTGGTAAAGCGCGGACACCGGCTCATCGCGGACGATGCGGTGGAGCTGCGCCGCGTTTCCGCCAAGACCATTGTGGGCTCCGCGCCGGAGATCATCCGCCACTATATTGAACTGCGCGGCATCGGTATTGTGGATATCCGCCGTCTGTTCGGTATGGGTGCGGTCAAGGAGACGGAAAAGGTGGATATGATTATCCGTCTGGAGCCGTGGGTGCAGGGCAAGATGTACGACCGGCTCGGCCTGGAATCGGAGTACACCGATATTATGGGCAACATGATTCCCACCACCACGATTCCGGTGCGTCCGGGACGAAATCTGGCCATCATCATTGAGATTGCCGCCATGAACAACCGTCAGAAGCGGATGGGATACAATACCGCGGAGGAATTCAACAAGCGTCTGATGGGTGATATGGGGCTGACCGACGATCGGTAAACGGTTGTTTTCCGTTTTTTTGCAGTATGCGTATTGCAAAAACGGGTGAACAGTGATACAATAATAAAAAAACAGAGTAGATCTGTGTGCGTGAAGTGCCGTCGGAACGGGGAGTTGTCCGATGGACGAAAGTCGGTTTTATCCGGCTGCGGTCACTGTATCGCATCCCGCTGTCATTGTTAAGAGCATCAGTCACTCTCATAAATGTTCAGGCGGAAGTATTTTCTTTTCGCGCATACATACATTTATGGAAGTCGGATCGTAGCCATGTCGTTCTGTGAGCCAAGGAGTTGACTCTCTACCTTGTCTTCCTAAGACCGCTTGGCCTCCGACTTATCAGTCACTCTCATAAATGTTCAGGCGGAAGTATTTTCTTTTCGCGCATACATACATTTATGG
>JAZQDY010000118.1:0-3864 GCA_045547015.1 Eubacteriales bacterium
TGGGTCAAAGAAGGACTTATTGATCGCCTGCTTCTCTCCGATCAGGGCCACGAATCCTTCTTTGATCTGAAGCCGTACATGGATTTCATGAAGGATACGGAAAACGTAGAAGTCTATATCGGCATTAACGCCACCCTCACCGGTCACGATCTGACCAAGGCAGAGGAAGATATGCTCAAGAAAGGCCTCAAGATAAAGCACGGCACCGGGGTAAGCTATCTGCAGTTCATGCTTCGCGCCTATGAAGCGTATATGGCAGGCGCCGACGGCATCTTCATCTTCAACGGATTCTCCCACCGGGAGGTGGGCGGTCTCCATCCCGGCTACGCCAACATGAACAATAAGACGAAAATGGTGAAGTGGTACGAGTTTGAGTATCCGGCGTACCTGTTCTCGGAGGAGATCACCCCTTCCGCAGAATAAATACCAGCCATCCGCTTTCCCCAAAGAATCGGTTTTCAGAGCGAAAACCGATTCTTTTTCTCCCTTTCGGATTGTTCACAAAACCGACACACATACAAGTGCCGTTTCCTTTATAATACAGATAGACTACGGATCGTTTTTTGAAAGGATTTCCCCTTATGAATACCGAAGAAAAAATTCTGCTGGATTTTGACTGCGCTTCTCTGACAGATCCCCGGCTGACCGCCGTCACCGGCACCTTTCCTCAGTGTTATATCGCGGAAAACGACGGCGCTATCCGTCTGGGTGCGGACGGCACCCCCGGCGGCTACTGCCCTATCGTCTTTCCTCTTCCCCTTTCTCCCGATACCCTCTCCCTGACGGTGCGGATGCAGATCGAATCGCTTATGACGCCTGCCATGCATCCGGCGTGGCGCGGACTTTCCTTTGCCCTCCATATCCCCGGTTTCCGACTGCTTTCCCTGGCGCTGCATTCTCTGGACGAGCCGGATGAAAACGGCAAAAACGCCGATGCCGTGATGCTACGGGACGGACGTGCGGACAGCAACGCCGTAACGCAAAGGATCACCGTACCCACGGACGGAGCATTCCACGACTGGGATCTCCGTTTCAACGGAAAAACGGAGGTTCGCCTCTATACGGACGGAAAACTGCAGGCGATCTTTGATGGGATTACTCTGCCGCCGCCTCCCAAAGAAGGCTCCATTCTGAAAATCGGCACGGCCATGCTGGACGCGCTCCGCGGTGCCACCAACGTAAATATCAGCCATATCCGCCTGACCGCGGGCGTGCGGGTGGACGACACCGCCGTGACGGCGCTTTCCGTGCAGCCCGGCTCCTCACAAAAAGCAATGACTGTACGCTGCGGAGTGAACCGTCTGCCGGAGGATGCCATACTCACCGTTACCGCCGCATCGAAAACCGATCCGGAAAACACCGTTGTGCAGAAAGTGAAGCCGGAGGGACTTTTCACAGAAGTGATTTTTGAAAGCCTCCCCTTTACGGGAATGGGCACCGTCACCGCCCAGATGGAAAACACCCTGCCCCGCACCTGCGAAATGTATCTGTATAAGGATTATTGTTCTGTATCCGTCGGCGAAACACTCACCGATACACAGCCGGGCACGGCGTATCATTTCCGCAAGATGGATACACTCGCCGGAGCGGGCTGGACTCACGAGTTTTTCCGTTACGGGGCCGGCACGACCGGATTCGCAATTTCCGCAGTTGCCGAAAACGAGGCAGTCCCCCTCACCGTGCCGGTCAGGCTGCAGGGAAAATTCGCCGTATACGTGGGATATCTGCCCGGCACGAAGAACCTGTCCGTAAACGGCAAGCACGTATTCATCACCTATAAAAACGAAGAGGACACCACGCTGAACGAACGGTTTGCGCTGGCGGATGATTTTGCCGGGGAGGAAATCACCCTCTCGAAAAATCCGGACTCCATAGCCCGGATCGCCTACGTGAAATTCGTATCCCTCACAAAGGAGCAGTATGAAAAATACACGGCACAGGATGACAGTGCCAATCTGCTGGTTGACAACGACGGCTTCTCCTCCTTCACGGGCGAGGGGCACGACAATAGAGATTTTCTTATCAATAAAGTAATCCGGCAGTACAGCGATACCATCGGGCTTCGGAAATTCAACTTTGCCACCTGCGTTACCGGCGGGCTGAACTTCCCCAGCAAGGTGCAGAGAGCCTACGTGGAAAAACGCCTCCGAGAGCTGAACATCCCCGAGGAAAAATGGCCCCGGGATTTCATGGAACGGGTGGACACGAAAGGCAATCTTCTGGACTTCAGTGCAGCCATGCGTGACCGGGATCAGCGGATCGTCAGAAACTTCCGCAAGCTGAACGAGGAGGGCATCCCCCACCGGCTTTTGGCAGACTACGCCCAAAAGAACGGCTCCGGCGAGGTGTACGTATCCCAGCGTATGTCCGCCTATTATCCCAAAGGCAATATGGGGGAATATCTGAACGGGCCCCTGTATTTTCTTCATCCCGAATGGGTGCGGGGCGGCGGCAACGAGCCCAGCTACGTGCACGAGGAGTACCGGAACTACGTACACGATCTGCTCATTGAACTGGCCGAAACGGAAAACGCCGCCGGCATTACCATGGATTTCGGGCGGTATTATCTGGTATTCGGCACGGAGCTGACCGACGTCAGCGAGCGTACCCGAATCATGACCGATTTTGTGCGGCGCGTACGCCGGGATCTGCCGGGGGGCAAAATTCTCAACGCCCGGGTGCTCAATCCCACAGCGCAGAAGGCGGATATTTGGGGGTTGGACTATAAAACCTGGATAAAGGAAGGGCTCGTTGACCGCCTTATTATCTCCGATCAGGGGCACGAGACGTTCTTTGACCTTGCCGAATATAAATCTCTGCTGAACGCCGACAGCGGCACGGAAATCTACATCGGTATCAACTCCTCCCTCTCCGGTCACGATCCCACCAAGGAAGAAGAAGCCCTGGAGAAAAAGGGCATCAAAATCGACCGTGGACGAAGGGTATCTTTTCTGCAGTTCATGCTCCGCGCCTACGAAGCCTATATGGCGGGAGCCGACGGCATCTTCCTCTTTAACGGACTGAACGCCACGGACGTGGGCGGTCTGCACCCCGATTACGCCCTGATGAACAACAAAACCGGCATGGAAAAATGGTACGAGTTTTCCTACCCTGCCTATCTGTTCTCCACAGAAACCACCCCCGCATTTGCAGAATAAAACGCGTAGTTTACAAAAACGGATACCGCCCGTCGGTATCCGTTTTTTTCTTTTTTCATCCGCCGTATAATTAACAGAATATTCATACCTCCACCCGCCGAATCCTTTATAATACAGCTACAATCCCTCGGAAAGGACTGACTTACCTATGAATACAAACGAACGAATTCTTTTGGACTATAACTGCGAATCCCTTACCGATCCCCGGTTTACCGCCGTCACCGGCACCTATCCGCACTGCTATCTGGCAGACGCATCCTCCCCGGACGCAAACACGGAGCCGGGCACCATCCGCCTCGGCTCGGACAGCGAAAAAGGCGGCTACACGCACATCACCTTTCCTCTGCCGCTTACAGAGGATTCCCTTTCCCTCACGGTAAATATGAAAATCGAATCGCTCATGACGCCCTCCGCTTTGCCGGTATGGCGCGGCCTCGCTTTTGAGATACACATTCCCGGCTCCCGCCAGCTTTCTCTGGTGATCCATACCATGACCGCCCCGGACCAAAACGGCAATAACGCCACCATCATGATGATGAAGGATGACCGCACCGACGAGCGCGCGCTCCGTCAGCGGATCGCCGTACCCACGGACGGAAAGTTCCACCTGTGGGATTTCCGCTTCGACGGCAAAAACGAAATGCGCATCTATGTGGACGGCGCACTTATCGTGATCTTCTCCGGCATTTCCCTGCCCACCAACGCC
>JAZQDY010000119.1:0-23621 GCA_045547015.1 Eubacteriales bacterium
AAGAACCAGTACAACATCACCGCTATCAACTGCCGTAAGGTCGAAGAGTTCGCCACTAAGTGGATGGGCTTCCTGAACGGCACCTACGACGACGCTGCTCTGCAGACTGAGAACGTTGCCGAGTACCTCGATTCCAAGTACGTTTACTTCACCTCCACCTCTACCGGTACCTTCGGTATGCAGCTGTACAGCAACCTGTCCACCCTGAAGAACAGCGAGAACAACAACGGTATCCTCGCAATCCAGGAGTTCAGACATGCATTCAACCTCGCTCTTAACAGAAGCGATATCGTTGAGAAGATCTGGCCCGGTTCCGCAGTTCCCTGCTTCGGTCTTCTGAACGTTGCTTACTACTATGATATTGAGAACTCTCCCGAACTCGAGGACGGCGGTCAGTACCGTAACGCTACGATCGCAAAAGAGGGTATCCTCCGCGCATACGGCTTCGAGCAGAACGCTGACGGCAAGTGGTCCAGCGGCGATCTGAAGGATCTCTCCACCGATGACGCTTACGATGCACTTACCGGTTACAACCCCACGCTTGCAAAGCAGAAGATGCAGGAAGCTATCGACATCCTCCTCGCTAATCCCGATGAGTATGGCTACGATGCCAACAAGAACATCACTCTCGTTTACGGTTCCTCTTCCGATACCGATAAGCAGAGATTCAGAGCAAGCTACCTCCAGGAAGTTCTCGACGGTCTGACTGCAGGTACCGCTCTTGAAGACAAGATCGACGTTGTATTTGATGCATCCGCTGGTGCTCAGTGGGCAGAAGCATTCCGTACCGGCGCAACGCAGATCGGTTTCGGTTACGGCTTCTCCGGCAACGCATTCAACCCCTTCGATATCGTTGGTGCATTCGTCAACCCCGAGGATGATCTCAACTACCACATGTACTGGGATACCTCCGCTATCGACATGACTCTCACCATGCCCGCAGGCGATTACGAGGGCGCTGGCGAGACCATCACCATGAGCGTTCAGAACTGGTTCTACTGCCTCAACGGTCTTGCTGAGACCGAGAAGCAGGCAAAGACTTACAACTGGGGCGAAGGCTTTGCTCCCGTTGAAGCAAGACTTATGATCCTCTCCGCTCTTGAAGAGCTCACCATCAAGGAAAGCCGTTCCGTAATGCTGATCGCTGACGGCGGCGGATCCTTCCTCGGCGCTAAGTTCTCTTACTTCTCTGAAGACGAGCACACCTTTATGGGCTTCGGCGGTCTCAGATACATGGAAGTTAACTACACCGATGCTGAGTGGGCTGCCTTCGTTGCTGAGAACAACAACGACCTCTCCGCAGAATACAAGAAATCCGAGTAATTTCACATAACGATTACTTAGATCACGTAAATGCATGCAAACGGAGGTGGGCCATTGTGCTCACCGCTAGTTTGGCATTTATACGACATTTTTTAGTCAGCGAATACATTCGAAAATTGCAGCATTGCAAGAGATAACTGTTACAAAGATAAATAATAGCAGGACTCCCGTTTTATAATAGCTGAAAATGGGAAACTATGAATTGATAAAATGTAAGATGGTTTTAAACGTCAGTTTTGTCAGGGCGCAGCTTTAGTGCGCACAGAGCCTTGCTGATACCTGTGTTTTTTGGCTCGAACACTATGAATTGGAAAACAACAAAACAGAGGAGAAAAACCTATGTATATGTTTAAATATGTGTCGAAGCGCTTGGGCTTGATGCTGTTCACATTCTTCATCATTTTTACGATGTGTTTTGTGCTTATCAAGCTTCTGCCTATCCCCACGAATGCTCTCCCGGGCCAGGATCCAGAAATCGTTATGAAAACGCTTGAAGGAAGAGGTTGGATCACCAACATTCAAGAGGGAGAGAACGGTGTCTGGACCTATGACCGGGTACCGATACTTATCCAGTTCGGAACCTATATCAAGAGAATAGTGACACAGGGCGACTTTGGTATTGTAACCACCTACGGTGAATACCTCAACATGAATATATGGAAGGTATTCGTCAGCCATCTCCCGCCCACAATCCTTATAAACATTTATTCAACCCTTATTGGAGTGCCGATCGGTCTTGGTCTGGGTATTTTGGCTGCGCTTAAAAAGAATAAGTGGCAGGACCAGCTGATCAATATTTTCATTATTTTGTTGATATCGGTTCCCTCCATTGTACTGGCTCTTATGATTCAGTATGTATTCTGCTTTAAGCTTGGTTGGTTCCCCTTGACAATGTCAACGAGCAACGATTACTTCACCTGGGAGGTATTCCGCTCTATGATCCCGGCTGTATTCGCTTTGTGTCTGGGATCCATTGCGGGATATGCGCGCTACACCCGCGCTGAGCTTTCAGAAGTACTCACAGGCGAGTTTATGCTTTTGGCGAGGACCAAGGGCCTTACGAAAAGACAGGCGATCTTCCATCATGCAATGCGCAACTCCATGGTCGTAATCTTCCCCTCCATCCTCAGTGAGTTTATCTCGGTACTTTCAGGCTCGCTTATTATCGAGAAAATGTTCGGAATCAACGGCGTTGGCGGACTTTACCTCAACTCCATCACATTCCAGGATTATGACTTCTTTATGCTGTTATCGGGCTTCTACACTCTGGTAAGCCTTACGGCAGGTATCGTTATTGATATCAGTTACGGTTTCATTGACCCGAGAATCAGAATGGGGGCTAAATAAGTATGGACAACAATATAAACAACATCCCCGCAGAAAAGTTTCAGTTTGCAATAAGAAACGATCTGTCTCATGACAGCAAATTTGAAACCAAGCCCGTAAGCTACTTTCAGGGGGCTTTCCGCCGCTTCTGCAAGAATAAGGGCGCAGTCGTTGGCGGCGTGGTTATTGCAGTCCTGGTGCTTTTTGCCATATTGGCTCCCTTTTTCACGCCATTCAAACCCGCATACTACGATATGGTGTATGCATACGTGACCCCCAAGTCGAATCTCTTTGCCAACAGTAATATCGGCTTTTGGGACGGATGCAGACAAAAGGACACAAACTACGTCGGCTACCTCAAGGATCTCGCGCTCTCTTTGGAAACAGGCAGAGACGTAATCAAAAACGGCGAGTATGAGATAAGTGAAGACGGTTCGGGTTATTCTTACCGTTACGACACCTATTACGGTGTAGGATTCGGTAAGTATAAGATCATCTCTCCCGCAGAGTTTAATGATATCCAGAGATATCAGAACGAAACGGGCAGACAGGTGCTCTATCCTATTGTTAAGTTTGCTGACAGACCTACGCTCGAAAAGAACAAATATGATGCCAACATCTACTATGAGGTAGAAAACCCCAAGGTCTCCACCCTGCGCCCCAAGCTTGACAAGGACGGCAATATCATTCCGAATTATTGGAAATATGAAGCCAGCGAATTCAGCAATCTTATGGCTGAGTACAACTCTCTCCGAATTGAAGGTGAGGGAGGCATGTTCGAAGACGGAAAGCAGTACTTCTACGTCTACGGCCGAAAGGTAGACGGCGGTATTGAGGTAAGAGCCGAATATTACGAATACTATATCTACCAGCACAACGAAGTGCTGAAGGACGGCATCAAGGAGCCTCTCTTCCTGTTCGGTACTACCCAGACAGGTAAGGATATCTTCGCCTGCCTTGCATACGGCGCAAGATTCTCGTTCGCATTCGCAACGATTGTTGCTGTTACAAACTTTATTGTCGGTGTTATCTGGGGTTCTATCTCCGGTTACTTCGGCGGCAAGATCGACCTCTTCATGGAACGTTTTTCCGAGATATTGGGTGCAGTTCCTACCATTATCGTTATTACGCTTCTGAAGTACCATATGGGTTCGTCAAGCCAGGTGCTGGTGTTGTTCATCGCATTCTTTGCCACCGGATGGATTGGCATGTCGGGAACAACGCGTATGCAGTTCTACCGTTTCAAGAATCAGGAATACGTGCTGGCTGCAAGAACACTGGGTGCCCGTGACTCGAGAATTATGTTCAAGCATATTTTCCCCAACGGTCTCGGTACGATCGTGACGAGTTTTGCTTTGGCAATTCCTTTGAAGATTTACTCTGAGACAAGCCTTTCGTATCTGGGTATCATAAATCTGGAAGCAGGAAATACCACCAGCGTCGGTACGCTGATCGCAGCAGGCCAGCAATCCATTATGGCAAACGCAGGCTACGTGGCTTTCTTCCCCTGCATGTTCCTGGTTCTCTTGATGCTCAGCTTTAACTTGTTCGGTAACGGCTTGCGCGATGCGTTTAATCCGTCACTCAGAGGAACGGAGGATTAAGCATGAATAAAGAAATCAAATTATCGGTAAATGATCTTAAGGTTTCCTTCCGTACAGATGCCGGTAAGGTACAGGCTGTACGCAATATTTCCTTCGATCTGTACAAAGGCGAAACGCTTGCCATCGTGGGCGAATCGGGCTCGGGTAAATCCGTTACCTCTAAAGCAATCATGGGCATTTCCGCAGGAAACGCTATCCATGAGGGCGGCGAGATCCTTTACGACGGTCAGGATCTGCTGCGCATCCCCGAGGAAGAAATGCACAAGCTTCGCGGCGATAAGATCGCCATGATCTTCCAGGATCCTCTCTCCTCTCTTAACCCCATCATGCGAATCGGCAGACAGATCACCGAGGCCATGCTTCTGAAAAACAAGGCAAACCGCAAAGAAGGTCGCGTAACCTTTAACAAGACGCTTGCGGAATTGTCCGAAATGATGAAAAAGGCTCTCGCCGAGACACCCAATGCCAACGTTTCCGTTACAGACGTTGAACAGTATATCAAAACCTTTGACGACTTTAATATCCAGGCAATAAAACTGGAAAACAGCTACAACGCTGCACGTACCGCCGCTGAGGAAATGATCGCGGCGATCGAGGATCTTCTTTTCCTCACGGAAAAGAAACAAAAGGTGGACGTGGTGGCAACGCTCGCCCTCATAGGACGCAGACTCAAGGAAATCAACGACAAGTTCTTTGTTTCCAAGTATGCAGATGCCCTTAAGGCACACGCGACAGCACTTGACGGCGTGCTGCGTGCAGAGCGGGCGAAGGTTTCTTTGGTTGACCTGGCAAAGAAGCTCACAGGTGCGGGTGCCTCCAAAAACGAGGCTTCCCAGGCGACTGTTGAAGTGCTTAAAGCACTCCAGAAAACGGCCAGGGAAATGCTGGAGCAGCCCAGGTATAATTTCTTCAGAATCGGCTATTACGTATACAAAAAACCCGAAACCGATCTTAGCCGGATGCCCGCAGATGAGGCTAACGAAATTGCAGGAAAGTTTTTGAACGAGAACTTCATGAACTCCTTTATCGCCCTTGAAAAGATCGCGGTGCAATATTCGTTTAACAAGACCATCCAGAACAAGAAGGATGCTGTGGCAGCACTGGAGAATACCATCCGCTTCTTCAAAGCCGGAGCGTTTTCCGCGCAGGATGCAGAGGCAGCTTATAAGAGCGTAAACAAGAGCGTTCTCGCTGCCATCGACCCGCTTGCCATTGTCAAGGATAACGTGGCCTACACCTTTGGCGGTGCTCTCCACAGAGAAGTGGAAAAGTACTTCTTCTACATTAAAAACAATCCCAAGGAAGAGGCACGCTTTGCCCGTCAGACTGCTCAGCGTGAGGCTCTGCTGGCGAAGGGGAAAAAGGTTGACTGGAAGATCGTTCCCAAATCGGTTATTGATCCTGCGGTGCAGATCGAAACGATCGTTTCGGTTCTCACCCGCGTAATGAACCGATTCAAAGCAGATATTGAAAGCGCTGAGAGCTTCGATGCAGACAAGCGCTGCGTCGAAATTATCGATTACCTCAAGGAAAAAGCCTCGCAGATCGTGTATACCCTCACCAAACGGATCGCAAAAGAAAAGGCAATAAAACTCATGGAAGAGGTCGGTATTCCTGAGGCAAGAATGCGTTACAGACAGTATCCGTTCGAGTTTTCCGGCGGTATGCGTCAGCGTATCGTTATCGCTATCGCACTTTCGGCTAACCCCGATATCCTCATTTGCGACGAGCCTACAACGGCGCTTGACGTAACGATTCAGGCGCAGATTCTCGAACTTATAAACCGACTCAAGCGCGAACACAACCTTTCCATTATCTTTATCACGCACGATTTGGGTGTCGTGGCCAATATGGCAGACAGAATCGCCGTTATGTATGCCGGTAAGATCGTAGAGTACGGTACAGCGGAAGAGGTGTTCTATGATCCGCAGCACCCCTATACCTGGGCCCTGCTCTCTTCCATGCCTGACCTTGACACCAACGAAAGACTGGATGCGATTCCCGGCACGCCTCCGAATATGATATATCCCCCGGTAGGCGATGCGTTTGCCGAAAGAAACAAGTACGCCATGGAGATAGACTTTGAGATGGAGCCTCCCATGTATGAGGTTTCTCCCACTCACTTTGCTGCAACATGGCTGCTTCATCCGAACGCTCCCAAGGTAGAAATCCCCAAGATCATTACCGATCGTATCCGGCGAATGAAAGAAAGAGGTGGCAGCCATGACGAATAATAATGAAGTGCTTTTGAAAGTGGACCACCTTTGTCAGTATTTCCGGTTGGGACGCAAGGATCTGAAAGCCGTTGACGACGTAAGCTTTGAGGTTAAGAAAGGTGAATCTTTCGGTCTTGTAGGTGAATCCGGCTGCGGAAAGACCACGACAGGCCGCTCCATCATCAAGCTGTATAACATTACCTCCGGTAACGTATACTTCAAAGGCCAAAGAATCAGTGCGGGAACGCGCGCCTACAAGGACGCGATCGCCGCTGCCCGTGCAGACGCCTCGAAAAAGATTAAGCTGCTTCGCGCCGAAAAGAACGCAGATGATGCGAGAAAGGCTGCCATCCAGGCAGAAATCAAAAAGATCAACGAGGAGCTTGCTGCTGTCGTTGAAAAGAACCGGGCACTCATCATGGATGCCAAAACCGACAGCAAGCAGGTAGACAAGCAGTACGTTGAATCACTTCTGCAGGCACTGGAGGCAGAGTATGCCGAAAAGTTCAGCGCGGCACAAGGCAATGAAGAACAGCTCGCAGCACTCAAAAAGGAATTCAATAACCGCTGCCGCGTAGCCAAGAAGAGCAAACTCATCACGCAGATTCAGATGATCTTCCAGGATCCCATCGCTTCCCTTGACCCCCGTATGACCGTTCGTGATATTATCGCTGAGGGACTTGTAATAAACGGCATCACTGACAAGGATTATATCAACGAAAAGGTCTACGAAATACTGGAAACGGTCGGTCTTGTGCGCGAGCACGCAGACCGGTATCCGCATGAGTTTTCAGGCGGTCAGCGCCAGCGTATCGGTATCGCGAGAGCCGTTATCATGCAGCCTGAGATGATTATCGCCGACGAGCCTATCTCTGCTCTTGATGTATCTATCCAGGCGCAGGTAATCAACCTGCTCAACGATCTCCGCGAACGGCTGGGACTTACCATTATGTTCATCGCCCACGATTTGTCAGTAGTTAAATACTTTTCTGACCGAATCGGCGTTATGTACTTTGGAAAAATGGTTGAACTTGCCGATTCTGACGAGCTCTTTAAGAATCCTCTGCACCCTTATACGAAATCGCTTCTTTCGGCAATTCCGCTGCCTGATCCCGTATATGAAAAGCAGCGTACGAGAATTCACTACAATCCCATAGCAGAGCACGATTATTCGGCAGATATGCCCTCGTTCCGTGAGATCACCCCCGGACATTTCGTGTACTGCAACGACGCTGAAGAGGCAAAATACAAGCAGCAGGTCAAATAACTGGATGGATGGTTAAAGGATTGTGAAACAGGAAACAAAAGCAGCGCTTACAAAATATGCGATTTGTTTTGGTATTGAGGCATTGATCGCTTTCCTTGTGATTTGGTCGAAAGGATTTTTCACAGAGAGCGCGGCAGTGAATATCCAGATCTTAGCAGACGCTTTCTTCGTCTCGGGCATCATGATGACGCTATTTGCGGGCATGCTGTACGTCAGCGGCGAGGGAGCACTTATAGGCATTGGATTTGTCCTCAGAAACGTGGTGCTCGCCTTTATTCCAATGGGCAGAGCAAAGCACGAGTTGTATGCCGATTACCGCAAACGTAAGCTCAGCGAGGCAAAAAAACAAGGCAGCCGCTGTATTCTTGTAACAGGACTTTTCTTCCTTTTCATCGGAATCGTCCTCACGGTTATTTGGGACATAAAATTTTATAACGCATAAAAGAATCCCCGCGCATACAATGCGCGGGGATTTCTTTCGGCGTTTTTCCTTTTACAGTCCCAGGCTTTTCTTATACTCTTCGGGGGATTTTCCCGTAATTTTTTTAAAATTCCGGTAAAACGTCGAAAAATCGTTATATCCGCACAGCCCGGCTACAGCGGATATCTTGTAACCGACTTTTATGTATTCCGTGGATTTTTTGATTCGGCAAAGATTCAGATAGCTGTTGAATGAATGCCCGGTAAGCTTATGAAACATCGCACAGAAACTGCTTTTGGACATGGTGGAGCGTTTGGAAATTTCGTCGAGCGTAATTCGGTCAGTATAATTATTTTTTATGTACTCAATACAGTGCAGGACAAATTGCTTGTTGCTTTCAAAATATTCCGGCAGCGTGTTTTTTTCAAAATAATTGCGCGCCAAAACGGCAACAAGCAGCACCGCATACGAATGAATGATTTCGTCAAACCCAAAGCCTTTGCATTCAAATTCTTCCAGTATTCGTTCCATGATGGATTCAATATAGAATATATCTTCCGAACCGATAGAAACTTTCGGAAGGATATCTTTGCCCGCCAGCAGATCCTGCAAAAAGAAAGAGACTATCTTGCCGGACTGCTTTGCTTCACACAAAAAGGCCGGCATAAACGAAAAGGAATAAAACACCGTATTCGGCTCGGGTGATATGTAATGCACAGTCCCCGGCGGAATGATGAACATATCACTTTGCCTAAGCGTGGAGACCTTGTCTTCTATAAAATGCGTAAGACTGCCCTTGGCAATGTAATAAATCTGAAAGTATTCATGGGTATGCGGCTTTTTCGCCTCGTACGTATTTTCTACTTTCTGAATATGAAAGTTCTCTGCCGCGTTGTTATAATAAGACAGCACAAAATTTTTTATATCCATAGCAACGCCTCCTACGCCATTCTATCATAAGTATCGTAAAAATGCAATACAAAAAACACAAAATGCAATGTTTTTTAATGCGAGCTATGATAGAATAGTAGTAAAACAGACACCAAAAAGGGGTACGGATATGAAAATTGTTGCATTAAACGGGCTTTTGGGCTATGGCTACAGCGAAGAAGCTCTGCATGTCGCCTTTTCCGAAAAGGTCGATTATCTTGGAGTCGATGCAGGCTCCACGGACCCGGGACCGTATTATCTCGGAAGCGGGAAATCCTTTACGGACAGAAATGCAGTAAAACGGGATTTGTCCCTGGCTCTCCCCAAAGCGCTGGAGCACAAAGCTCCTTTTATCATCGGAACAGCGGGTGGGGCCGGCAGCAGTGAGCACGTTGCCTGGCTCAAGGAAATACTCCTGGAAATTGCCGCCGAGAAAAATCTGCACTTCACGCTGGGCACGATTTTGAGCGACGTCACAACGGAATACGTTCTTGAAAAGCTGGAAAACGGCAAACTGCTGAACATGAGTGACGAAATGCCGGCGGATGCACAGGCAATCAAAGAGAGCACAAGAATTGTGAGCCAGATCGGCATTGCACCGATTATGAAGCTGCTGGAAAAAAAGACGGACGTTATTCTTTGCGGCCGCGCCTGTGACACGGCTATTTATGCCGCCCCCTGCATTTATGAGGGATATAACGCCGGTCTTGCCTTTCATATGGCGAAGATTATGGAGTGCGGCGCCATGTGTTCCGAACCGGTTGCTGCAGCGGATGTCATGCAGGGATACATATACGAAGACCATTTCGAGCTCCGCCCCGCCAATCCCATTCGCAAATGCACCGTAGACCGCGTGGCCGCACACACTCTTTACGAGCAGTCCAACCCATATCTCATATACGAGCCGGACGGTGTATGCGATCTTACAAATTCCGAGTTCACACAGATTGACGAAAGAACGGTGCGGGTAAGCGGCTCTGTATTCAAGGAGGCGGAAGAAAAAACGCTGAAGCTGGAAGGCGTAAAATGCGCAGGATACAGAACCATCGCTCCAGCCACCGTATACGACTGCGATACGATAAAGAACATCGACCTCATCATTGACACCGTGACCGGATTTGTAAAAGAGACAACCAAAGCCACTTTGCCCGAGGGAAGTTATGCACTGAATTTTAAATTAAGCGGCGGGGCGGAAAGTTCTCTCAGCGTAATCATCGATGCAGTCGGAACCACCCAGGAAATCGCTGACACGGTCTGCTCCCTGGCACGAAGCCGTATGCTTCACTGCGACTATGCGGGAAGAAAATCCACCGCAGGCAACCTGGCCTTCCCCTTCTCCCCTTCCGATATTCACGTGGGTAAGGTATACGAGTTTTCCGTATTCCATCTGGCGAAAGTAGACAGCCTTTTGGAAACTGCAAAAATTTTGACGGAGGTTGTGTGAAATGAAACCACTGAAAGAATACACAAAAATTCTGAGAAGCAAAAACGCCGGTCCGCTTTATATTACCTTTGATCTGATTTTCCATACAAAAGAGGACATGGAATACGTAGGAAAGCGGCTGAAAAAAGAGGACATCGCGGCAGCCTACGATACAGCGGCGGAAAAGATCGACATCATTCCCTACGCTGTTGTGAATTCCATAAAAATCACGTTTCCCCGGAAGAATATAAGCGGCAGCCTTGCCGACAACGATATTTACGGCTGTCAGCAGCACGTTCCGCTTTCGAATATCGTACTATAACAGACCGTATTCCGTTTCTTTGACGGCACAAAACATCGCAAGGGAGAAATACGATGAAAATACTATTAACGCAATTCGGAAATGAAACGAATAGCTTTGCTGTGGGGAAAACCACCTTTGAAACATTGGTTCCCAACGGATGGGTCAAGGCCGAAAACGTCGTCCGTCAGTTCACCGGAACGGCAACCTATTTAGGCGGTGCCTTACGGGCCATCGCGGAAGAAGGAGCTGAGGCACTTCCCGTCGATCTGGCAACCCGCGGGGGAAATTTCGGTGCCGGTCCGATTATGTCCGAGGAATGTGCCTCTTACGTTATGGACCACATCACGGATGACGTAAAAAAGCATATGGGAGAATTTAACGGCGTGTTTTTTGCTGTTCACGGCGGCGGCTGTTCAGAAATTGATCTGGATCTGGAGCGCTACAGCTTCAAGAGGATGCGGGAGGTTATCGGCGATATTCCAATGACATCCTCTCTGGATGCCCATGCAAACGTGAGCCAGGATATGCTTGATCTGTCCGACGGGCTCTACGGGATAAAGACCAACCCCCACATTGACTGCGAGGAAGCCGGATACATGGCTGCCAAAAATCTGATCCGTTCTATCAGAGGGGAAGTAAAGCCCCGGATGTATCTGAAAAAAATACCGCTCTTGATTCCGGCGACAACAGGGCGGACCGTAAGCAGCCCCGGTAAAGAAATTATGGAATTTACCGCTGCGTGCGTAAAGAAGTACAACCTTATTGATGCTACCTTCTTTTTCGGTTTTTCAGCGGCTGACTGCCCCTGCTCTTCCTGCTCCGTACTGGCAATTGCAGACGGATATACGCCGATAAAAGAAGCGGAAGAAATTGCAGAGTTTGTCTGGCAGCGGAGATATGACTTTGCCGAACCGTCTTTGTCAGCAGAAGAAGCCATGAACGAAGCTCTGTCAAAGGTAAAAGACGGATACGTGGTAATAAACGAAGCGTCGGATAACCCCGGCGGCGGGGCGGCAGGCGACGGAACGCACCTGCTTCGGGAAATGATGAAAAGAAACATGCCCGGAACCATTATGGGGCCGCTTACCGATCCGGTGGCTGTAAAATACCTGTTTGATAATCACAAGGTCGGCGACGTGGTGGATATCACCGTGGGCGGCAGAACCACTTCCATTAACGGAGGACCGCTGCGGCTGAAAAGTGCAAAAATAATCAATTTTTCCGACGGAAAACTTATCTCGGCGGCACCAATAAATTTTGGCGCTTCTATGGACTACGGAAACACGGTACGGCTGCGGCAAGGAAACGTGGAGCTGATTCTTGTATCGGACAGATTTCAAACCTACGATGACCGCCCGTTTATTATGACTGGCTGTGATATGTCGCAGTACAAAATCCTCGGGCTGAAATCAATGAATCATTTCCGAGGGTATTTTGAAAGCCGCGCCGATGCGATCGTTACTGCAGATCCGCCGGGACAGTGCCCGATAAATTTGAAATTGTATCCGTATAAAAACGTAAAACACCCCATTCTTCCGCTGGAAGACGTAGATTCGTTTTGAAAGGAGAAAAACATGATTAAAACCGAAATTTACGAAAAAGTCCTTTTTGAAACGGTAAAACGCGGTGCCACGGAAATCTCCCCCGACGTGAAAGCCGCCTTTGAATCCGCCATTGCAAGAGAAGAAAATCCCGACGCCAAAAACGGACTCTCCGCTACGCTCAGGAGCATGGAACTATCCAAAGAGCGTGAAAATCCGCTCTGCGTTGACACCGGCTGGCCCATTTTTTACTTCAAGGTAGGCAACAACTGCCTGCTCGAAGGCGGATTTGTGGAGTTGGAAAATGCCGCAAGACGGGCGGTGGCAAAGGCCACTGAGATGGGGTACCTGCGTGCTACCATGAAGCATCCCCTCACTGGATACGATCCAGGCAACAACATTGGCATGAACATTCCGGATTTCACCTATCAGTTCGCTGCGGGCGATTCCATTGAAATTTCCTATGCAGCAAAGGGCGGCGGAAGCGAATGCTTCGGCGGCACAAGACACAGAATCGTGGCATTTGCCGACGGCATAAAGGGAATTGAAAAATTCGTCATCGACAGTTTTGTGGCCTCCGCACGGGCCGGGGCCGTTTGCCCGCCGTCGGTGCTTGGCGTGGGCATAGGCGGCACGGCCAACGTGGCGGCAAACCTGGCAAAGGAAGCCGCCTGCCTCCGAACTGTCGGCTCTCGGCATCCGGACCCGATGTTTGCCAAAATTGAAGAAGATTTGTATAAGGCGCTGAACAGTCTCGGCATCGGCATATTGGGTGCAGGCGGCACTACTTCGGTACTGGCCGTAAACGTGGAGTATGCGTACACGCATATTGCAGGAATCGCCTGTGCCACGAGCACAAACTGTATGGTGGCACGCCGTGCATCAAGCAGAATTGATGCCGACGGCACCGTCACTGCTATGATAAGTCCCAACTGGTTTGGCGACAGATAGGAGGAAACTTTATGGCTGAATATCATTTGACCGCTCCTCTTGCAGAAGAAGACGTAACTAAGCTGAAGCTGGGAGACACAGTATATATCAGCGGCAACTGCTTCACCTGCCGGTCCAGACTTCAAAAGTACATTTTTGATGAAAAAAACATTCTTCCCTTTGATACGAAAGACAGAAATATCCTGATCCACAACGGCCCCATTGTTATTAAAGAAAACGGGAAATGGAAGCTCGTTTCCTTTATGCCAACGTCCAGCATCCGATTTGAAAAATGGGGCGCCAAAAGCGTGTCGGAGTGGAATCTGAGAATGATCGTGGGCAAAACTACCATGGGTGCCGAAACCGCCGCCATGATGAAAGAGAAAAAATGCGTACACGTTTCCCCCCGAAGCGTAAGTCCGAATCTCTGGATAGATTCCATCGAAGTGGAGGATGTCTATCTTTATGATGAGCTGGGCAGAATCGAAGCAGCATGGTTCTTCAAACTCAACGACCTCGGGCCGTTCATTGTGGACATTGACTGTGAGGGAAACAACTTCTTTGACCGGCTCGACAGTCAGATAGAAGAACGGAAGCAAGCCGCACTGAAAGAGCTCGGCATCGACGAAACCTTTACCTTTACAAAACTGTACTGAACAGTCCTATACGAAAGAACCGACCACCGCAGACAAACGGTGGCCGGTCCTTTTACTTTGCTAAACGGATCTGTGTTAAAACGAATACTTCCGGGGAACAGTACTATGTAACGCAATAACCAAAAGGAGAGCGGTCTATGTGCACAGCAATCACTTATAAAACAAAAGATCATTATTTCGGCAGAAATCTGGATTTGGAATACTCTTATAAAGAAACTGTCACCGTTACACCGCGCAATTATGTGTTTACTTTCCGGAAAATGGGGAAAATGGAAAATCACTTTGCCATGATCGGCATGGCGTACGTTGTGGAAGAATACCCCTTATACTATGATGCCACAAATGAAAAAGGCCTGAGCATGGCAGGGCTGCATTTTCCGGATAATGCAGCTTACAAACCGTATTGCGCGCGGAAAGACAATGTAACACCCTTTGAACTCATTCCCTGGATTCTGGGACAGTGCTCTACGGTATCGGAAGCAGAGAATCTGCTGCAGCGAATCAATATTCTGAACGAGGATTTCAGTGATGAGCTGCCGCTTTCCCCCCTTCACTGGATTATTGCCGACAAAGAGCGTTCTATCACGCTGGAGTCCGTAAAACACGGACTCCAAATCCACGAGAATCCGATAGGTGTGCTGACAAATAATCCCACTTTTGATTATCACATGTTTAATCTGAACAATTATATGCACCTCACAAAAAGTGAGCCGAAAAACAGCTTTCCCGGCGAAAACGGCCGATTGGCATTAAAAACTTATTCCCGCGGCATGGGTGGGCTGGGATTACCGGGAGACGCTTCGTCCATGTCAAGATTTGTGAGAGCGGCATTCGTAAAAATGAACTCCGTATCCGGCGACAGTGAAGGTGAAAGCGTTAGTCAGTTTTTCCACATACTAAAATCGGTGGAAATGCAAAGAGGATGCGTGCAGCTCAAAAGCGGACTTTATGAAATGACAATATACACTTCCTGCTGTAATACTGACCGTGGAATCTATTATTATTCCACATACGACAACAGCCGGATAGTTGCTGTGGATATGCACCGAGAGAATCTGCAGGGCAGCACACTTTCTGCGTATCCTCTGAAAAAAGAACAAAAGACAGAATACCAAAACGGATAATCCGCTGCATTTTTAAAACTGTGCCGGAATCTTTCAAAATACTTCTTTTCTCTGCGTTCACTGAAAAGCCAAATGCCCCTGCAATCAATCGCTATGCGTGCAGCAGCCTACTCCACAGGAATATACTTCACCAGTTCGCGAAAGTTCTCGCGGATGCGCTCAAACTCGCCAATTCCCGCTGTTTTCAGATACTCTGTGTGCAGGATTTTGCCGATAAGTTCGCTCTGCAGCGCCACTGCAGGAACGTCTGCCGCATCGGCAATGCCTTTCACCGTACGAAGAAGATCCGTTTTCAAATGGGAATACGGTTCTCCGGAAAGATATGCAAGCTCGATCCCGTACAGCAGTGCATCAAAACGAACGACCGAGATGTCCTCTGTATCCGCTGTGAGGAGCGGTGCCAGCTCCTCTGCCATCTGCTGTGTATCTTCACAGGTGAGTGTATTGTAGCTGGTGGATTCGGAATACTGCTCCACGAATCTGAGATGCTGACGAACAGCAAAGTTATCACGGTTCAGCGCACGCACCTTGCGCACCATATCACGGACAAGTGTTTTGCGGAACGCGGCCATATCTGATGTCTGCCGGACATTGTCCTGCAGTTTAAAAGCAAGCTGCGCCTGCAGGCGGAAGATCTCCGCCTGCAGATTCATCTGCTCGGCAGCGGATTGCCCCGGAGACATTCGGAAAAATTCAAAATTTCCACAGAAATCGAAAACATAGAATTTATCCTTATCTTTCCCGTCCATCAAACCGTCACAGCGACGACTGCCGCGGCCGATCATCTGCCAAAACTTTGCCTTGCTCATGACCCTCTTAAAGAACACCAGATTCACCACAGCCGGCACGTCAATACCCGTATCCAGCATGTCCACAGAAATAGCAATCTGCGGCAGTTTTTCGAGATCGGCAAAATCATCGATGGCATTCTGCACATCTGTCATACAGTTGTCAATCACCTTTGCATATCCGGGCAGATGGGGATACTCCTGCTCGAAAATTTTGAGAATCTTTTCTGCGTGGTCATGATTCTTTGCAAAGATGATCGTCTTACCCAGTTTCTCACCGCCATCAATCCGGAGCCCGTCCTGCATGAGGATACGCAAAACCTGTTTTATAGTGTCTGACTTGCCTATCCATTTATTCAGCGCGGCAGAAACGGTCCGTCCGGAGAATTCACCGTCTTCCCCCATAAACGTATTCTCGTATGATTCCCGCTCCTTTGACGGCAGATCCTCATAGGCAAGACCGGCTTCAATAAATTTCAGATTGCTTTCCACGGATGTAAAGTCCACAAGAAAACCGTCTTTCACCGCCCGGGCAAGATCATAACTGTAGGCAGGCACGCCGTTCTCAGCATCATAAATTTTGTAGGTATCTTTATCAATCTCCTCTTTGGGCGTAGCGGTAAGTCCTATCAGCGGTGCATCGAAATAGGTGAACATATCCCGGTACTTATTATAGATAGAACGGTGCGCCTCATCTACAATCACCAGATCAAAATAGCCCACTGTATAAAGTTTTTCGTTGTTTTCATCTTTTACCGTATCGATACGGTGCATCATCGTCTCATAGGTGGAGAATACACACTGTGCCTCGTAGTTCCCACCATCTTCGCAAAGATTCGTCACGGACAGAGCGTGAAGCATCTTCACAAAGGCACGCTTTGCCTGCGTGACAAGGGAATGGCGGTCGGCAAGGAAGAGAATGTTCTTTACCCACCCATGCCGCATAAGCACGTCACACAGCGCAATAACCGTTCTTGTCTTGCCGGAGCCGGCTGCCATGACAAGCAGGGCTTTCCGGCGTTTTTTCGCATCCAGGCTGTCGCAGACCGCCTTCACGGCGTCTTTCTGGTAATAACGTCCGGCGATTTTCTTATCTATTGCCGCGCTTTTCAGACTCGTCCGCACAGACTGCAGCTCGAACAGCTTCTCCAAATCCCGTTTGGAATACACAGATGCCACTTTACGCTCAGGGTAATACCTGTCGTTCCAGATACGTGTATCAAAGCCATTGGCAAGGAAAATAATCGGGCGGCGGCCGTACTGCTTTTCCAGAAAATCGGCATACCGTTTTGCCTGCTGTCTGCCCTTTTCCGCATCCGTACAGGTACACTTTGCTTCCAAAACCGCCAGCGCTCTGCCGTCGTCACCGTACAGAACGTAATCGGCAACATGATTTTCGGACAGTTCCACGTCATTCAGCCAGTCTTTGCCCTCTGTCCAGCCGGCATCTTCCAGCATCACGTCGATATACAGTTTTCGGGTCCTGTACTCGGAGAGATCCAGCCGCTTCGGCACATACGTCCGCTGATGCTCTGCGCGGCGGGCGGTCAGCGCTTCTCTGAGAGATTTGTTTTCCTCCATCAGTCCTGCAATGTCGATATCCGCATTCGGTACAAACGCCAGCACCTCGTCCACGGTCAGTTCCAGAAGAGAACGGTCAAACTTTGGCTCTGTATATTCGGGAGCATAGAAATATGCCACACAGTCCATGAACCAAAACAGATTCTCCAGACACAGAACCGCCTGCTCTTCCGTAATCGGTTTCCCCCCGTGGGCAGCATGATTACCCAGTTTGCGGATGAAATCCATACGTCGATAGATATCCTCACCCACGATACCGCGGAATGTATCACCGTTCATCATGGTGATAAGATTATCCGGATGAGGCATGACAAGTTCCCGATCCACAGTATACATCCATTTCACTGCAAATTCCATAGCCCGGCGGCAATTGAGCACGCAGGCATCCCTGTCAATATGTAAAAGCCGTTCGGCAGACTCCGCCACGGAAGAAAAAGAAGCAAAATCAGGCGTGGACGTCAGAAATGTGAAGTTTGTTGGCATGGAATGCCTCCTGCTTGTGATTCTTATACTTTCATTATACCACGAATTTCAGCAACAAAGCAAGACCAATCGTATCTTCTCTGCATGGTCATCGATTCTTTCTGTTTCGACTGTAAGACGGCGAAATTATGCTGTTAATATTGACTTAGCGCAAAAAATATGTTAAAATAAATGAAAAGCTTTTCGGAGTATTCTTCCCTTATCACTACCGCTTGACCGCTGGCTCAGCTGTTTTTCAAACATACACACCAAGCAGTTTCATTTTTCCGAAACTGCTGATTTTTTTGATAACACAGTGCACTCTTGCCCATGCCGGACAGCAATCATGGGCACCATGCAAACTTTACCGTCAAATCAATTTTCTTCATCATAAAACAGGGGGCATTATGAACGTAACCTATTTTCCCGGCTGTACGCTGAAGAACAAAGCCAGGGATCTTGATGCATATGCAAGAAAATCCGCAGAAATGCTGGGAATCACCCTGGAAGAGCCCGAAGCATGGCAGTGCTGCGGCGGCGTGTTCACCACCGCCAGTGACGAAATTGCCTCCAAACTCTCTTCGGTGCGCCTCCTGCGTGCCGCCAGGGAGGCAGGACAGCCCCTCGTCACCGTTTGCTCCGCCTGCCATAACGTGGTAAAGCAGACGAATCACGCCATGAAAAATGATCCTGCCTTTGCAGACCGTGTTAACCGGTATATGGCGGAGGAATCGCCGTACAGCGGCGAAACAACCGTTTACCATTATCTTGAACTGCTTCGCGACGCTGTCGGCTTCGATACCGTAGCCAAAGCAGTGAAAAAGCCTCTGACCGGCAGGAAAATCGGCGCGTACTACGGCTGTCTGCTTCTCCGTCCCGGAAAAGTCATGAGGATGGATGATCCGGAAAACCCGTGCATTCTGGAAGATCTCATCCGCGCACTGGGAGCAGAACCGGTTATCTACGCAAGGCGGAACGAGTGCTGCGGCGGATACATTTCGGCAGAAGCTCCGCCCCTTGCGGAAAAAAACAGCCGTCAGGTGATGGATAACGCTGCGGCGGCAGGCGCAGAAATGCTTGTTACCGCCTGTCCGCTCTGTAAATACAATCTGGAAAAGTACAGCGACAGCCTTCCCGTGATTTACTTCACAGAACTGTTGGCGGAAGCACTGGGCATTTTGGAGGATGGACATGAATAACAGCGAAATGAAAAAAGAAATTCTCCGGATCAGCGGCGTCAATGTGAAAAAATGTATGAAATGCGGCAAATGCACCGCCTCCTGTCCTGCTTTCGATGAGATGGAATTTCATCCCCATCAAATTGTCTCCATGATCGACAATGGCGAAATCGAACCTCTTCTGCGCTCCGATTCCATCTACCACTGTCTGTCCTGCTTCGCCTGCCTGGAGCGGTGCCCCCGTGGAGTTGAGCCGGCTAAACTCATTGAAGCCGTTCGTCTTACCGCCATTCGCAGGCAGGCAGGCAGCCGCCTGACACCCGATGACATCTCCGCCATGGTGGATGCAAACACCCCCGGACAGCTGCTTGTCAGCGTATTCCGGAAATACACAAAATAAAGAGAGGAGAAGAATCCATGCAAAGAATCGGTGTCTTTGTATGCTGGTGCGGATCAAACATCGCTGGTACCGTAGATGTCCGTGCCGTCGCCGAAGCGCTCAAAACAGAACCCGGCGTGGTCTTTTCCACCGATTACCAATATATGTGCTCCCAGGCAGGACAAAACATTATAAAAAAAGCAATTGTCGAATATTCTCTGACCGGCATCGTCATTTGCTCCTGCTCCCCCCGTATGCACGAGGCGACCTTCCGTAAAACGGCGGCATCCGCCGGTCTCAACCCATACATGGTAGAAATCGCCAACATCCGTGAACAGTGCTCCTGGGTACATAAGGATATGCTGACCGGCACCGAAAAAGCAATCGTTCTCGGCAAGGCAGCTGTGGCAAAGGTGAATCTTAACATCCCGCTGACACCCGGTCAGTCGCCTGTTACCAAGCGGGCGCTGGTCATCGGCGGGGGGATCGCAGGCATTCAGACGGCACTGGATATTGCTGACGCCGGCTTCCCGGTGGATATCGTGGAGACAAAACCCACCATCGGCGGCAAAATGGCACAGTTGGACAAAACATTCCCCACGCTGGACTGCGCCGCCTGTATTCTCACCCCGAAAATGGTAGATGCTGCCCAACATGAGAATATCCGGATTTTTTCTTACAGTGAAGTAACGGAGGTCAAGGGATACATAGGCAATTTTTCCGTTACGATCAAGCGCAAGGCGCGGTACGTAAAAGAGGATATCTGTACGGGATGCGGTCTGTGCACCGAAAAATGCCCGCAGAAACAAATTCCCAACGAGTTCAACCTGGGAATGGATGCCCGCCGTGCCATTTACATTCCCTTTGCACAGGCCGTACCGAAAGTGGCCACCATCGACGCCGATTTCTGCACCATGCTGAAATCCGGCAAGTGCGGTCTTTGTGCAAAAGTCTGTACCGCAGGAGCCATCGATTATACCGCAAAGGATGAATACCTCTCCGAGGAATACGGTGCCATTGTGGCTGCTACGGGATACAATCCCCTCTCCATGGATAAATTCGACGAATTTGCATACAGCCAGTCAAAGGACGTAATCACGTCTCTGGAATTTGAGCGGCTCACCAATGCGGCAGGTCCCACCGCGGGAAAACTGCTCCGCCCCTCTGACGGTGAGCATCCGCAAAAAATCGTTTTCGTACAGTGCGTAGGCTCCCGGTGTGAAAGCTGCGCCGAAAAAGGCAAGGAATACTGCTCTAAAATCTGCTGTATGTATACAGCCAAGCACGCCATGCTTACCCGGGACAAGTATCCGGATACCGACGTGTACGTGTTCTATATTGATGTGCGTACGCCCGGTAAGGCATTCGACGAATTCTACCGCCGCGCGGCAGAAGAATACGGCGTACACTATATCAAGGGCATGGTAGGGAAAATCGTTCCCGAAGGAAAAAAACTGCTGGTGCAGGGTTCCGATCTTCTAAGCGGCAAGCAGCTCCATATTGATGCGGATCTCGTCGTTCTTGCAGCGGCAATCGAACCGGACAAATCCGCCCGTCCGCTGGCAACCATGCTGACGGCGTCCATGGATACCAATGATTTCTTTACCGAAGCACACCCCAAACTCCGCCCCGTGGAATCGCCCACGGCCGGAGTGTTCCTGTCGGGCTGCTGCCAGGGACCCAAGGATATCCCCGAAACGGTCTCCCAGGCAAGCGCCGCGGCAGCGAAGGTCATCGGTCTTCTGGTGAAAGACCACCTGACAGGCAACCCGTGCATCGCTTCTTCCAATGAGATGATGTGCAGCGGCTGTTCCAGCTGTGAGCGGGTTTGCCCCTACGGTGCGATTACCTTCACGGAAAAGGAATTCCGGATGCCGGACCGCACCGTAAGGATGCGCCGGGTGGCGCATGTCAATCCGGCTGTCTGTCAGGGATGCGGTGCCTGCACGGTCGCCTGCCCCTCGGGCGCGATGGATCTGAACGGATTCATGAATAATCAAATCATGGCGGAGGTGGATGCAATATGCAAGCTGTAACGGAATTCAGACCCCTGATCGTTGCATTCTGCTGCAACTGGTGCTCCTACGCAGGCGCTGATCTGGCGGGAAGCAGCCGTCTTTCCTATCCGGCGGATGTGAAGATCATCCGCGTTCCCTGTTCCTGCCGTGTCAATCCCATGTTCATTCTCCGCGCGTTTCAGCGCGGTGCGGACGGCGTTATTCTCTGCGGCTGCCATCCCGGTGACTGCCACTATTCCACAGGTAACTACTACACGCGCCGCCGTATGGCCATGCTGTTTTCCATGCTGGATTATCTGGGCATCGAGCGCGGCCGTACCCGGGTGGAATGGGTGTCCGCCGCGGAAGGCACGAAATTCGCCGCTGCCATGAACGATTTTGCAGAAAAAGTAACTGCCCTCGGTCCGAACAAACGATTGGAGGATCTGCGATGCAAAAAGTAACAACCGAATCATTACGAAAGCGCGCAGCCTCCCTGCTCGGCAACGGCACGATCTCGGCTGTTCTCGGCTGGAAGCGCGGCGAATTTGACTATGATATGACGCCCGCCGTTTTCAGGACAGCAGAAGAGCTTATGAACAATTTTGTCTACAACGATTTCTGCGGCGCAAATCTTTCCAAATATCTTCTGAAGAAAACCCGTGAACTCAGCGGCAAGATCCTCGTATTTCTGAAGCCATGCGACACGTACAGTTTCAATCAGCTTCTATCAGAACATCGCTTTGATCGTGAAAAGGTTTATGCCATCGGTATTCCCTGCAGCGGCATGGCGGATATAGACTGCATCCGAAAAATCACCGGCGAGGGAATCACGAAAATAGAAGAAAGCGGAAATTCCCTGCTTGTGCACACGCTCTATGCGGATGCACCGCAAACGGTCACCTGCGCGGATGTTCTCGCAGAACGCTGCGTAAACTGCAAATCAAAAAAACACGCAGCCTACGATGAATTGATCGGAGATGCAGGTGAGGTTCTCGCCTCCCGCCGTTTCGACGAGATTGAAAAAATCGAATCCATGAGCGCGGACGAACGTTTTGCCTTCTGGCAGACTCAGTTGTCCCGCTGTATCCGCTGCAATGCATGCCGGGATGCCTGTCCCGCCTGCACCTGCGAAAAGTGCGTATTTGATAATCCAAACTCCGGCATGGAAAGCAAAGCACCTGGCGGAGAATTTGAAGAAAAGCTGTTCCACATCATCCGTGCCTATCACGTGGCGGGCAGATGTACGGACTGCGGTGAATGCTCCCGCGTATGTCCCCAGAACATTCCCCTGCATCTTCTGAACAGGAAATTCATTAAAGATATCAACGAAGCCTACGGGGAATATCAGGCAGGCGAAAGCGACAATCAGCGCGCCCCGCTTGTAAACTTTACGATAAATGATCCGGAACCCGCCGACGTTTTGGAAGGAGGCAGCGCTCATGCGTAAATGTCCGCTTTCGAATCTCGGCAAACTGTTCGAAACTGTCTCCCACATAATGCCCCTGTTTCTCCCTGCGGAAGAAGCCAACGGTGCTGTTTTCAAACAGTGGCAGCCGGGCATGGAATGGAGCCGTATCGGCAACACCGCAAAAGGCCCGAAAGATCTGTTTTTCCCGCAAAGTGAAGATCTGATGGCATTCAAAACTCTTGGCAAAAAAATTGAAATCATTGACACGAGGGCAAAAACAGAAGATTTTGCCGTTTTCGGTGTACGCGCCTGTGACGTAAAAAGTCTGGAGATTCTGGACCGCGTATTTCTCTCCGAGCCGCCGGACAGCTATTACGCCGCCCGGCGCCGGCACGGAATACTCATTTCCCTTGCTTGCAATCGTCCTACGGAAAACTGCTTCTGCGGTACGTTCGGCATCGATGCTTCGGAACCCGAAGGCGATGTGAGCACATGGCTTACGGCGGATGCTCTGTATCTCCGCGCCAATACCGAACGGGGCGAAACATTTATGCATCTGATCGACGCTCTCACCGACGAATGTGCCGATACGGACGCAGACGCACAAAAAGAAGCGATCCGAAAGATTCTCAGCTGTCTTCCCCTCAAGAATCTCAGAACAGATGCATTCGGCGGCGGAAAAACGGAAAAATTCTTCCACTCCCCCCTATGGGAAACGCTGTCCGAAAGCTGTCTCGGCTGCGGTACCTGCACCTTTGTA
>JAZQDY010000120.1:0-21633 GCA_045547015.1 Eubacteriales bacterium
GCTTGGCACCTGCCTTGCACTCGTCGTGTCCGTCGGTGTTGTTATGGGCGCACTCATGCTGGTGTTCGGTGAAACACTTCTTGGAATCTATATTCCGGATTCCCCCGAGGCTATCGAATACGGTATGCGGCGGCTTGTGGTGATTTCCTGCACATATTTTTTGTGCGGCATGATGGAAAGCATCGTGGGATGCCTGCGGGGAATGGGGGCTTCTCTCATTCCCATGGCGATCTCGTTTGTGGGCTCCTGCCTCAGCCGTATCGTGTGGGTGTTCACGGTGTTTGCGGCATTCCCTACGTTTGACGTGCTGCTTTACTGCTTCCCGATTTCCTGGCTTCTGACGGATATTATGCTGATTGTGGCATATATCATCTACCGCCGCCGATTGATGCGTCGTGCAAGTCAGCCGGAAGAAGAGCCGCTGCCTGTGTGACGGCTCCGGATGATTATTTATTCTGTGTTTTCTGCCTTTGCTTCATTTCATGGGAAGCGCCCGGCTTTTTTGCCGGGTGCTTCTTCTTTTTCTTCACGGAGAAGCCGAACGTGCCCAGCTTTTGCCCCAAAGCGTAGTACTCGCCGTGCAGATAGGCTGCCAGCCCCGCACGGTCAAGACACAGCTTGCCGCTTTCATCAATGAATGTCGGATCCACCTCAACGCCGACAATGTCAGCTAAAAACATATCGTGGGATCCCATGGGTATGATATCGGTAACACGGCAGGCAAGGGAAAGGGGTGATTCGCCGATCAGCGGGCAGGCGAGCAGGGAAGAGGGCTCTTTCGTCAGGCCGCATCGGGCGAATTTATCTACCTTGCGTCCGGTGTAAACCCCGCAGGTGTCTGCGGCGGAAACCAGAGCGGCGGTGGTCAGGTTGATGGCAAACTCGCCGTTTTCCTTTATGATACCGTAGGAATGTCTTGTAGGGCGTATGGAAATATACGTTTTCGGCGGAATCGTGTTCACGATTCCCGTCCAGGCTATGGTGATAATATTGGGCTGCTCCATGGTGCCGCAGGTAACCATTACGGGCGGCAGAGGGCCCAGCATGGCGCCGCCTTTCCACTGAATTTTCTGCATATTTTTCTGTTTCCTCCTTGCATCAGTCCAGAAGCAGTCCCAGCGGGGCATTTTCCGGTTGATGCATTGTATTGTATGTCATTCCAAGTACAAACGATCCGGGATCCTCTGCCGCCGCCTGCAGGCGGAGATAAATGGTGTTATCAGGAAAATGGGCACAAAGTCCGGATAAAAAAGAAGCGTCAGCATAGGGCAGCACTTCCGTGATGCAGTAGCCGTCTTTTTCCCGTTTCATGAAAACGCAGGCGGTTCTTCCGGCTTTTGTGTACTTCAGACATCGTCCGCCGGAAAGATCATTTTCTGCGATTGCAAAAGATATATGTGGGAAATCCCACTGTATCAATCCGGATACGGCAGGCAGATCTGTTCGCAGATGGGCATACTCTTTCGCCGATACGGAGGAGATGGTGCTGTCTGCCGTGGATTTGTGCGGATCAGGGATAAGACGGCATTCCTTGACAAGATAGGTTTTCTGCATGCCAAACCGTTCGTAGTAAGGCACCAGATCAGCAGAAGCGGGGCGGAGAAAACAGATCGCCCCTTCGCTTTCGGCGATTGCAAAAACGCGGCGTATCAACATCTGTCCGATTCCCCGGGAGCGATATGCCGGCAGTACGCCTAAAGCATAAATATAAATTGCCGGACGGAAAGTGTTTCCATCTTTTGCTTTCGCCGAAAGAAGATACACGCATCCAGCAGCATCGCCGTTTACATATGCCGTCAGTGCCCGGTGTCGTGGGAGACAATGTTCAAAAAAGAACTGCACGTAGTCCAGTGGGTCTCCGAAGCACGCAGTCCAGATCTGTTTCATAGCGGGGTAATCTTCTTCCCGTGCGAAGTCCACGAGCAGTGTACTTTCGGTTAAATCGCGGTTATAATGCTCCATATCCTTGTGCGGTCTGCGTTGATTGCGTTCATTCTGTGCAGGCCGCCGCTCCTGTTTTCTTTCTCTATATTATAACATATTCTGTACCTGTATGCAAGAAATACATGGCGCTCCCGGCGAATTTCTGCGATGAGAGAAAATTTTTTGCGTCAATTCTTGAAAACTTTATGTTTTGTTAATAAAAGTTCATAAATTCGTGGTATAATTATGTGTAATGCCTATTTGTATCTGAATTTTGGTAAACATTCTGTCAGGAGATTCTGATTTCTATGGTTGAACAGAAAAAATCGGAAAAGCAGACGCGTTCCGGAAAGAAAAAGAAATGGCTTCGCCCCAGACATCGTTTTTATACCTTTCTTGGGCGGCCGGTTCTCGCGCTGTTGTGCCGGTTTATGTATAATATCCGCATAGATCGGTTCCGTGAACAGGGGAAACGGCAGTATCTGGTGCTTATGAACCATCAGACCGCTTTTGATCAGTTCTTTGTGGCTGTAGCGTTTCGCCGTCCCGTGTATTACGTCGCCAGTGAGGATCTGTTTTCCAAAGGCTTTGTTTCCGCGCTGATTCGGTATCTGGTGGCACCCATTCCCATCCAGAAATCTATGACGGACGTAAAGGCAGTGCTGGACTGCAAGCGCGTGGTGCGGGAGGGCGGTACGATCGCTATGGCACCGGAAGGAAACCGTACATACAGCGGACGTACAGGGTACATCAAGGAGTCCATTGCTCCGTTCGTGCGTTCCATGCGCCTGCCCGTGGCCATCTTCCGTATTGGGGGAGGGTATGGGGTTCAGCCCCGTTGGAGTGACGTTCGCCGCCGCGGTGCGATGCATGCCGGCGTTTCCCGTGTGATCGAATACGAGGAGTACAAGAACCTCTCCGATGAAGAACTGTTTCAGCTTCTGTCCCGGGAGTTGTATGTGGATGAAGCGAAAGCCGACGGATTCTACTACCATAAGCGCTCAGCCGAATACCTGGAGCGTGCCATGTACGTCTGCCCCTTCTGCGGACTGTCTGAATTCGTCTCTGAAGGGCAGGTTATTACTTGCGGCAAATGCGGAAAATCCGTTCGGTATCTGCCTAACAAAGAGCTCGCGGGCGAAGGCTTTTCATTCCCCTTCCGCTTTGTGGCAGATTGGTATGATTATCAGCAGGATTTCATCCGGAATCTGGATCTTTCCCCCTATACGGACACCCCCGTTTATACGGATTCTGTGCGATATTCCGAAGTAATCCCTTACAGCCATAGAGTGAAGATTGCGGATTGTGCCACACTTTCCGTGTATGCCGACCGTTTCACGGTTGCGTATCCCGATAACGTGGTTTCTCATCCTTTTTCCGAAATTATCGCCGCCTCCGCGCTGGGACGGAATAAATTGAACCTGTACGTGGGAACCCGCATTTTCCAGATACACGGCGATAAACACTTCTGCGTCCTTAAGTATCTTAATCTTTATTACCATGCCGCAGCGCAGACCAATGCGGCGAAAGGAGCTGTAAATGCAGAATTTCTGGGACTATAGTGTATGGGGCGGTATCAACCTGATCGCCGTCCTCCTTCTGAGCCTTCTTGCCGCCAATATGCTGAAGCGATCCGTACCGTTTCTTCGTAATTCGCTGGTTCCTACGTCTGTTCTCGGCGGCGTTCTTCTTCTGATTGCTTCCATTATTTATAAGGCCGTTACCGAACGGGTGCTGTTCGATACCCCGTTTTTCGGCGGAAACGGTATGCAGACGCTGGAAGTGATTACCTACCACGCTCTGGCCATCGGTTTCATCGCTACCGCCTTCAAGCCCGCCCGTGAGAAGCTGTCCGCCAAACGGCGGGGCGAGATCTTCGATACCGGCGTTACCACCGTTGCCACCTACCTTCTCCAGGGCGTGTTCGGCATGGGCATCACGATCATTGCCGCTCTCTTTGTCGCCGATTTCTTTCCTGCCGCCGGCATTTTGCTCCCCTTCGGGTTCGGGCAGGGAACCGGCCAGGCGCTGAACTATGGCAACGTCTACGAAACGGACTACGCCTTTACCGGCGGTAAATCCTTCGGGCTTACGATCGCTGCCCTGGGCTTCCTCAGCGCAAGCATCGGCGGTGTTGTGCACCTCAATATCCTCAAAAAGCAGAACAAAATCATCCACCGGGGCAGTGAACATACCGATGCCCTCGCCATGGACGACGTCCAGGGCGGCGACGAGATTCCCATGAACGGCAGTATGGATAAAGTCAGTGTCCAGATGGCGTGGGTTTTTGCCGCCTATTTCGTTACATATCTGATCCTGTATGCCCTCGGCAATCTCTTGCCCGGTCTGCGCTCCGTCTTGTATGGCTTTAACTTCCTTGTCGGTGTCCTTGTTGCCACGCTTATCAGCTCTGTGGTCACCATCCTCCGCCGCCGCGGACTTGTCCATCGACAGTACGTCAACGTGTTCCTTATGCAGCGCATCAGCGGCTTCTTTTTCGATATCATGGTTATCGCCGGTATCGCCGCTATCCGCCTGGACGTGCTGGAAAACTATTGGGGAGTCATGCTGATTTTGGGCGTTGCCGGTCTGTTTATTACCTATTATTATAATAGATACGTCGCCCGCAAGCTGTTTCCCGCCTATCCGGAGGAGCAATTTCTCGCAATGTACGGCATGCTTACCGGCACCGCCAGCACTGGCGTAATTCTCCTCAGAGAACTGGATCCCAATTACGATACCCCCGTGGCGGATAACCTGGTCTATCAGAACGTTCCCGCCATCGTGTTCGGATTTCCTATGATGCTTCTGGCCGTTCTGGCGCCGAAACAGCCCGTTCTCACTCTGATTATTCTGGCGGTGTTCTTCGTCATGATGAATCTGATTCTTTTCCGCCGGCAGATCTTCCAAAGAAAAAAGAAATGACAAATACTCCCTCTGCCGCAGGCGGAGGGAGTTCTTCGCTTCTGGGCAGATACAAAATATGGTGTTTCTTTATGCATGCAGGGGCCAATCACCACACCCCAATGTGAATTTTTTTGCAAAAAAATTCAAAAAACACTTGCTATTCACTGGTATTGGTGCTATAATATTACCAGCATGCCGTATCGTGTCTGCTTTCGGTTGTTTTTTTGCAAAAACCCCGCCATTTTTGCGAAAAATTGCCGTCGCTCGTACGAGACGACATTGAGACCTTGCAAAATATATTAATCTTTTTTCTATGGAGGACATGTATGAGCAAAAAACTTTTAGTATGGCTGCTCGCGCTGTGCATGATGCTGTCAATCGCAGTTGTTGCAGTGTCTGCGGCTGAAACGCAAACTTTCGACGAAAGATTCCCTAAGCCTGACGGCTGGACGCCGGTTGCCGGTGCTGTAGCGGAGTACGGTATAGCTACGCTCGATGGAAACGGCACTGTCATCGACATTGACTGGCAGGGTACTGCCACGTCGCTTCTGACTGCTTTCACATGCAAGGATGCAAGCAATCAAGCCATCACGAATCGGTATGTCCGAATGCTGGGTGACTGGACGATGGCCAGCGATGCTGACCGTATAACTGCTGCGTCGTCGAGTACTATTCTCGACTTTAACGGTTATAAGGTCTTTGTGTCTCCTGAATATGTGAATAAAAACGGTGCCTTGTCAAAGCCCGGTTACTGTATTACATTAACCAGTTCCGTAACCGTTATTTTTGTTGACACCTATACCGGTCATGAACGGGTTGGCGGTGTAGATGCTGCGGCAAATTTCACCAACGGTTTTGCACAGGGTAACGATGCAGATGGCGTTACCAATATTGTTTTTGGCGAAGGTAACTACGTGATCGGTGGTACTTCTGCCATCTCTTCTGTTGCTGGTGTGAAAAACGTGACAATAAAGGGCGGCACGTTTAATGCCACGCGGGATCTGTTCATCTATAGTAATAATAGCGGTGATAGTGCACCTTCTCTGGCGGATCTGAATTTGCAGATGGCGGATGAATCCCGCTGGGATGGTTTCACGGTATATAGTGCTGGAGCAGGAACGCTTTCCGATACTATTGGAAACCTTTTGGGCGTTCCTGTGGAGAATGGTTATAGAGTCTTCCAGCAGGGTACGACGACCGACTGCACGGATCTTACCACTCTTACCAAAGCCACGACGTACGTTGTCAGAAAAGTGTATACCATTTCCGCTTCTTCTGCTGATGTGACGATGGGCACTGTTTCCCCTGCAAGCGCTCAGTATCCTACTGGAGGCCAGGCAACCGTTACGGCCACGCCTGCTACTGCTACAGGTTATATGTTCTCCGGTTGGTATGAGAATGGCGTCAAAGTATCCGATGCTATGGAATACACCTTCACTGTTTCCGGTGCCAGATCTCTGGAGGCCAGATTTGAAGCGGCTGAAGTAGCGTGGGGTGCGGACGCTGGCGACTTGACGACTGCCGGCTCGCTGCATGATGCAATTCTGTATGCGGCATCCAAAAAGACCCCCGTATACATTAAACTGTTTAAAGACAGTGCTTCTGTGGGTACTGCTAGCGACGGTCGTTACACTTATGCCACTACGAGCGGCTTGGATATTACGATCGATTTGAACGGTTGGACGATCTCTCCTGATGCGTCGTTGGGTCTGGCAAAAGAACCGTCTCACTTCATTTCCACGAAAGCCAAGGTTACTATTATTGATAACAGCAATCCGAAAGTAACCGGTCGTACCGGCGCAATTAAAGGCTTCGGTACGAACGGTACGCTCTTTGCGTATGCCGGTGCTACCATAACCTTCGGTAAGGGTACGTTTGATATCTGCGGTATCGGTCCGATGGGCATGTACGACGGTGGTAATTTTGTTATTACTGAGGACAGTGACTGCCGCCTTGTCCCTGATGCGGGTAACAGCGATGCACATTCTTTGCGTTTCTATAACGCAGGTGCTACGCCTGACACGTTTTCTTTTACCATGCCGGAGCGGTATTACGATGGCTTTACGATTTTGGCAGGTCTTGCAATAACAGATTCTGCGACCAAGACGCTGAGAGAAGCTCTCGGTATTCCGGAAGGATACGAAATATTTGACAGAGCGACCGGTCAGGTTGTCACTTCTTTTGAAAAAGGTCACAAATATTTGGTGCGGTCGCTGCGGGATTTTGAAGCAAAATGGGGCGTTGTGGAAAACTGGACGGATGCGGATGATACCCCTGCGATCACGGATATCACCACCTGGAGCTACGGTTCTTTGGATGAAGCTGTAAAAGCGATCAAAAATAAGTCCGGTGCTTATATCCAGCTTCTGAATGACGCATTCGCAACCTACACCCAGGGCGGTACTACCATCACCAATAAAGAGGGCAGATATCCAATCACCGGTACCTACAACTTCACCTTTGACCTTGCCGGTCATTCCGTTATGCCGTGCGAGAAGCATGACGAGACGAAGGTAGTCAATGATAAGGTACAGGCCATTTGGAGCGGTGCATATCTCTTTCATGCACAGGGAGAGGGTGTTATCAAGTTTACGGATACCGTGGGCGGCGGTGAAATCAAGGGCTTTGTCAACGAGTCCGTCATTGTTAATAAGGACAACCTCGTTATCTTTGATGACGCCTCCTATACTGTTTCTACGCCTATCGGCTTCATCTTCCTGAACGGCGGTACTGTTAAGGTCAACGGCGGTAACTTTGAAAACTCTACGAACATTGGCTTCTACACCGCAACGCACGTTGCAGAAGGCGGCTTTACCTTCACGATGGCTGATGATATGTATGACGGCTTCACCATCAGTCCCAAGTTTGCTATCGCTGACCCTGTAACACAGTTTGATATTCCTGAAGGCTACCAGATTTGGAATCAAATCACCAGCGAAGTTGTAACTTCTATGGCTGCAAGTACCACTTACGTTATCGTTGCTCCGGGCACCGTAACCGATGAAGCTAAGTGGGGTGCTTCTTCTGAGAATTTGACGGTTTCCGGTACGCTTGCTGAAGCATTTGCTGCTGCTGAAAATGATGGCGTAACCTACATCCAGCTGCAGAAGAACATTTCCGTAGAAGGTGTAATTGTTCCTGCCGGTGTAACCTTCGATCTGAACGGTAAGTGGCTTACCACTGCTACCGGCATTGAAGCTGGAGACGGTACCAAGGTAATCGACACTACCGGTAAAGCACGTATTTTCTGCTCTTCCAGCAAGTATATTGTCCTGGCTGCTGATAACGGTTACGTTCCTGTAAACACCGGTAATGGCTTTATGCTGGTAACTGTTAAGCATCAGAGAATGAATCCGGAAACTACTTCCGACGGTTTCTCCTGGAAGTTCCTGCCCGACCTCGGTGTTGCCAACCAGTACCTTGCCACCGGTAAGGCGAGCAACGTAAAGATTCACGTTAAGCTGGTAAGTTCCGCGCTCGATAGCGGCTCCCTGACTCTGGTTGCTTCTTCAGAGGTTGTTACGGCTGTTTATGCTGGCAATAAGGCATTCCGTGTAAATGTAACCGGTGTTGACTCTCTGGAGGGTGCTGGTCTCACTGCTCAGATTGAAGTTTATGCAAATGGTGTTACCGTTGCAACTCAGTCCATCGTTCTCCAGCAAGGCGCTGCAAAGGGTGTAGTTGTCGAGAAGACTGCTGTTGAACCCGGTGAGGAGTTCCTCGTTACCGTTATGGTTCCTGAGGTAAAAAAAAACTTTCAGCTTTTGAACTTGGTGTAATAGCCGATTCTGATACGTTTGAGATTATTTCCCTGAATGCTGCGCCTGTTTCCGCCGATGTATTCGACGCAAATAGCGCAGATGGATACTTCGGTGTCGTAAGCGCTGACAGCACAAACGATATCGATTTATCCGCAGGCTATGCTCTGACGGCTACGGTAAGAGTGAGGGATACTGCTGCTGCCGGTCTTGAAGTCATTTCCCTTGATACCGAGCATCTCGTGTTCGATGCAATCGATGAGGAGACCGGTATCGCGGAAAGTCTTATTCCCGCCGGTATGGCTAAATCTGCAATCATTACCGTAAACCCTTGAGATCATGAGATCTATGAGAAATGAGGTGTAATACATGAAAGCAACGTATGTAAAGCCTGTTGTGGAAATCCTTGATTTCTGCACGGAAGAGATCGCAGCTGGTGGCGACATTTTACTTAGCCAGACTGAGACTGACTGGGATGTTGTAGAATAATGCTCTGCAAAATCGCAGACTTGTACGTGGAAGTACCCGCAGAGGGGGGCTTGTCCCCCCTTTGCGGGGAATACCGTACAGATAATGGTGTGACTCCGCAAATAGTCATTCGCTCTGAGGATTATAAGTATCCCAAAAAGTTTTCCGTTCCCTATGAATTGCTTGCCTATATGGAATCCGGCATACAGTTCTACAAAGCATTACTCCGATACGATGGGATGATGCTTCATGCCTCTGCTGTTTCCTATGGCGGAAAAGCGTATCTCTTTTCCGGCCCGTCCGGTGTTGGTAAATCCACACACACCGGTCTTTGGCAGTCAACGTTCGGCGATGAGGTGGCAATTATCAATGACGATAAACCTGCTCTCCGATATCTTGACGGTCGTTGGTTTGCTTACGGCACACCATGGAGCGGAAAGAATCACGTGAACGTAAATGAGAGATTGCCTGTTGCCGGCATCTGCTTTCTGAAGCAGGCACAGGAGAACCGAATCCGGCGCCTTTCATCGCTGGAAGCACTGCAGAATCTTCTGCCGCAAACTCTGCGAAAGCGATTGACGGTCGAGGAAGCGTCTGTTCTTCTGCATCATGTCGATCGACTCATTCGTGTGATCCCCGTTTTTGAGTTGGAAAACCGCCCGGAAGAGGCGGCTGTCAAACTCAGTTATGAAACTATGTGCCGCGCGTCGGAGGAGTGTTAAGTATGGAATCAACAGGATCTGTGATGAAAATCAAAACCGGTTTTGTTCTTCGTAAAGTAGCGGATAACTGGGTTGTTCTTCCCGTTGGTCAGGCGTCTGTGAATCTTAACGGTATGCTGTCTCTGAATGAGTCCGGTGTTCTTCTTTGGCAGCAGCTTGAAAAGGGAAGTGACCGTACCGCGCTGATTGACTTGTTGATTTCTCAGTATGAGGTTGCCCATGATGAGGCATCCGCCGATGTTGATAGCTTTATTGCAGTTCTTATGAAAGCCGGCTGCATAGAACAGTGAGTGTTCTTGCGCCGTACGCGGTGTTTGCGCCGCGTAATGTGCCGGAAGTTCCGACATATTACGGAGCACAAACAATTATATGATTTTATGAATGGAGGCGTTATAAAGTGAAGAAGCTGCTTGCATTTCTTCTGGTCGTTCTGATGCTTACACCGACAGTCAGTGCTTATACAGATCAGCAGTTGAATACAGCGGATGCTCTGAATCATCTGGGGCTTTTCCTGGGCAACGGTGTTGATTACGACCTTGATGGTAAGTTGTCTCGCGCCGAAGGTATTACTTTGCTTGTTCGTATGATCGGTAAAGAATCCCGTGCCAAGCGCCTTTCCTATACGGCCCCTTTCACGGATGTTCCCAGCTGGGCTGCCGGATACGTAAATTACGCCTGGATGAACAAGATTACAAACGGTATTTCCCAGACTGAGTTTGATCCCAATACGCCCATGACTGATTATATGTTTTTGACGCTCGTCCTGCGCGTTCTTGGTTACAAGGACAGCGGTGATAAAGCACAGTTCCAGTGGGATAATCCTTATGCACTTGCCAACTCCGTTGGACTGATAGCCGTTGCTGCACCTGATAATTCGTTTTGCCGCGGTGAGGCGATTACGGTTTTTTGGAACGCCTTAATGTTAAACGGTCAGGCTCTTGCCAAGGAGCTGATCGAGAACGAAGTTTTTACCGCCGAAGCGTTTTCCGAGGCGATGGAAATTCAGAAGAATGGCAGAGATGAAGGTGCCGGTGTGCCTGTTCTCCCTTCTGATCCTTCTGCTCCTGTTGATCCTGTCGTTCCCAGCACACCCGGCTCCGATATCGGTGGCGGTGAGGATAGCAGCGGTGATGTCGGCGGCACTCCTTGGTTCCCGCCGTATAATCCTGATCCAAATCCTCCCAGCAATCCTGATGATCTTCCTGACTTGCCGCCGTCAGATCCGAACGAGGATTCCGATGATCCGTATGTTCCCGATAGCGGTGTGACGCTTCCTGATCAGCCGGCTACTCCTCCCGGTGGGGTGTGCACATATGAAGAATATCAGAATATGACTGATGCTGAGCAAAAAGCGTATAGAAATTCATTCCCGTCCATCTCCGACTATTTTGCATGGTTGGGTGCCGCTATGGAGGAATATGAAAACAGTCAAAATAAAGTTGAAATCGGCGGCGACGGCTCTGTTGATTTGGGAGATTATATCGGCGGTAACAATTGACGATGTGCTCCAATAAGCAATTTAATGTAGATATGGCGTGCGTTTCTCCGTTGATTTCAGAAGTCCTCGCCTCCGGTAACAGTGTAGAACTTACCGTATCCGGCAACAGTATGCGTCCGCTTCTCACTCATCGTGTGAGTCGTGTTCGTTTGTCGGCTACTGATCGTTTTCAAATAGGCGATGTTGTTTTCTATCAACGGGACAGTGGTGCGTTTGTTCTCCATCGTATTGTTAAACGAACCGGTTTAGTGTACACTATGCGCGGCGACAACCAGATTGTGGCCGAACCTGGAATTCGGCATGATCAGATTCTTGCTGTCATGACTGGGTATTCCCGAGATGGTATTCATTGGCATGAAACAGGTCACGTGCCATACGTTCTTTATCGTGTCTATTGGATACATTCCTGGTTTTTGCGGCGCTTGTTGCGTGCCGTTAAGCGAAGAATAGCAAACTTTAGAGGGTAATTAGAGACACATAATCGATATACTCTGCATTTCTTGTGTATCGATTGCAAAATGAAAGGTATTTTTTAAGTTAATGAATAATCAGGCAACAAACGAGATAGTAGAGAATGGTTTGGTCGAGATTGACCTGCTTGCCATAATCAAACTGTTATGGCACAATATCTGGCTTATTCTTATTTCTATGATTTTGTGCGGCAGTATACTGTTCACATCGGTAATGTTCTTTGTGACGCCTCAGTATACAGCCAGTGCAATGCTTTACGTAAATAACAGTTCTATCTCAGTCGGCGGTTCTTCTATTTCCATCAGCGCATCTCAGATTTCTGCTGCTAGAAGCCTGTTGGATCTGTATGTTATCATTCTTGAGTCCAGAACTACCTTGGAACACGCGATTGAGAAGGCTGATCTGCCGTATACTTACGGTCAGCTGCGTAGCATGGTTTCTGCTGGTTCTGTGGACGGCACGGAAATTTTCACCATTTCTGCTACATGCGCTAATCCCGATGATGCTAAATTGATTGTAGACACACTTGTAGACATTTTGCCCGAGAGAATTTCGGATATTTTGGATGGCAGTTCTGTACGTCTTGTCGATAGTGCAGTGCGTCCTGTTTCCCGTTCTTCTCCGTCGTATACTCGCTACGGAATGCTCGGTGCGCTTCTTGGTGCTGTGATAAGTTGTGCCTACATTATTATCCGATCTCTTATGAACAATACTGTGGATGATGAAGACTATCTTCGTTCCCGGTATTCCATCCCTCTGTTGGCTGTCGTTCCAGATGCTTTTAGACCTGGTTCCAAGTCATACGGTTATTCTAAGGGTGGAAAACATAAGGGCGGCTCTGCTTTAGGTTCCTATGAAGAGAGTTATGAAAAAGTACAGAGAAAACTGTTCAACGGTACTAACGGTGACGATAAATGAGCATATTTAATTTGAAAAATAAAGATACGGCTGTTGATGCCAAGACGGTTGAAGAAGCTGAAATTGTTGAGATTTCTTCCATTATTGGAAATAAGCGTTCTTTCTCTATGGCGGAAGCGCATAAGCGGCTTAGAACTAATGTGATTTTTAGTTTTGCTGATGAAAGCGAGTGCCATGTGATCGGCGTTACGAGTTCTGTAGCGCACGAAGGAAAGAGTACCACTTCCATTAATCTTGCCTACGATATGATGAAAGCAGGGAAGAAAACGCTTCTGATCGATGCCGATATGCGGCTGTCCCGCATAGCAAAGATTTTGGGTGTTTCCCGTACGCCTGGTCTTAGTAATATTCTAGTTGGCAACAATAATGGTCAGGATTTAGTACAGCATGCACTCTCTCAAGAAGGACTTCCTGTTATTTCCTGTGGCGATGTGCCCCCGAATCCTACGGAGCTGCTTTCTTCTAAGCGCTTTGCTCTTATGCTGACCGCCCTGAAGAAGGTATACGAGTACATTATCATTGATCTTCCCCCTGTTTGTGAAGTTTCTGATGCTCTGATTGCTTCCAAATTGGTTGACGGTATGATTGTTGTAGTACGCCAGGGTGTTGTTGATAAACGGATGCTGGATGACACGGTTCACCAGCTGGTGTCCAGTGAGGCGCATGTTATCGGATTTGTTCTCACTGGTGTAGAGCGCAGGAGTAAGTACAGCAATTATAAGTACAAAGGTAAGTATCGCGGCGGTTATTCCTATTTACACTATTCTAAAAGAATTGGCAACAATGACAGCCGAACTTAAAGGCGCTCTTTTCTGTGTGATATGCGTTCGTCTCCGGTTGTGGTGAATTGAGCATAGCAAAAATGCATCTCAACTTTTGACGGAAAGGTGTTTTTAGTGAATGCTTGATAATGTTGGATTGATTGATTTCCATACGCATATTCTTCCACAAATGGATGATGGCAGCCAGTCTTCTTTTGAAAGCATGCGGATGCTGCAAACTTTATCTGATGACGGCGTAGTTTGTGTAGCATTGACACCGCATTTTTACGCCGGTGTCGATACTCCCGACAGTTTCTTTAAGCGTCGAAATGCATCTTATACATTGCTGCAGAACGCCATACGTTCCTCTTCAGATGCGAACATTCCCAAGCTGATGCTTGGTGCCGAGGTTGAGTATTTTGAAGGAATTTCTGTTTCGGATGAACTTCGGGATTTTCAGATTGGCAACTCACAGTGCTTACTGTTGGAAATGCCGCCTGGTCCATGGACCTCGCGGATGGTCAGTGATGTTCTTGATTTAAATAATCGCCATGATTGTCGCGTGATTCTCGCTCACTTTGAACGGTATTTCTTTGATCAACCGGAAGATACGTTGCAGGCTTTAAAGCAAGGCGGTGTTATCATGCAGTCGAATGGTGCCTCTTTCCTTTATCGCTGGACGGCTGCCAAAACCTTCAAGATGTTAAAGCACGGTTTTGTTCATGTTCTGGGTTCTGACTGTCACAATATGAGCACGCGACCACCCGATATGGGCAAAGCTTGTGCCGTGATTGCGCGGCGAGCTGGTGAGGATACGCTTAAGCAGATGATGCATACGGCACATAACCTGCTGTTTTCTGAAGATACTGCCGTGCATGAATGAATATGGAGCAATCATAATATGAAAAAGCGATATGTTTTCTTGCTGGCAGGAGCACTCATTTGCGTGGGCCTTTGTATCGCTCTTCAGTTAGTATATCAGGATATGCTCGAAGATAAGAGTGATCATCTGGAAGCACTTCGAGATTCTATAAAAGAGTATGCCTCAAGTCCGGATGTTACTACGATGCCTTCGGCCGATACAACGACGGGCTCAACGATTCCTGCACCGCCTGAAACTTCAGTATCCGATACTGCGCCGCCTGAAACAAGTTCTGACGCAGATGTAACTGAGACTTCAGATACAATTTCCCCTCCTGAGACGTCGGCGTCTGTGACTTCACAAACCACGCAGCCGCTGAAAAGTCCCGGTGCAGTTTCCTTGAATTTTGATCGCCTGCGCGAAGTGAATCCTGAAATTCACGCCTGGCTTGAGATCAAAAACACTTACGTTGATTATCCTGTACTGCAAAGTGCTGATAATGATAAGAAGTATTTGTCTACCGCATATAACGGTTCACCGTATGTCGGTGGTGCCATTTATACGGAAAAGACATATAACAGTACGGATTTTAATGATCCGGTTACCCTTATTTATGGTCATACCATGCCGTGGGGAATACTGTTTGGACAATTGCAGCAGATTTATTCCGATGCCTCAACTTTTGAGCAATTCAAGAATATAACGCTCTATCTTCCAGACGAGGTGCGCAATTACGTAGTATTTGCTGCCGTTCCTTACGAGAAGATCCATATTCTTCATACGTACGATTTTTCAAATGCGTATTGGTATGACAGTTTCTTTGATGGTGTTCGCAATATCCGCGCTATCGGTGCCAATATTGCCGAGAATCGTTTCCCGGAATCGGATGATCGTGTGATTATCCTTTCGGTATGCTTGAATGAAGACACAACGAAACGATTTTTAGTAATGGCGGTACTGGACGAGGATCTTGCTGACAACATAAATTAATTCTGCTAAAAATTTTCCGAAATCACGGAAGGAGTAAGTATCACCATGAAAAAGATTCGCTTGTTCACCCTCGTCCTCACCGCACTGTACCTGTTTACGTTTGCCGCTGCTGCCGTTGACTTTACGCCCAGCGTTGAACGTAAAGACGCCCCTGTTCTCGTTGGTGAAACGAAGAACGTAGAAGCTGACGACAAAATCGTTGTTACCCCCTTCTCCCGGTTCATTGAAGCTGTTGAAGAAATCCATGAAGAAATTCAGGAAATCTTCGAAGAGGTTGAAAAAGAACTGAAGGAAAAGACCTATGAGGAACTGGTTCCTGAGTTCAAAGAGGTTTGGAAAGAGGCCACCGGTGGTGCGCCTGTTGAGCATGCCGTAGTAAGTGACGTGTTTGACGTACGTCTGGATAGTACGATCGGCAAAGACAAACCTGCCATGGAAAAGGAAGTTACCTTCAGCGTGAAGATCCAGGGCCTCACCAAGAAGGATAAGTTCGTACTTATCGCTCGTCCCGATGGTTCCAGCGGATGGATCGTTGTTAACCATTTCAACAAGGCTGCTGCTGCTCTGAACAAGTATGCGCAGGCTGCTACTCTGTCCGCTCCTGCTGTCGGCAATGGTTTTGCTTTCATGAGCTCTGCCGCTGCTGCTAAGACGGATGCTAACATCCAGTACACCATGTCTGATGATGGAATTATGACCATCACCACCGACACCGCTTGTGTATTCGCTGTTGTTCGTGACAATGAAGCTCTGCCGACTGTTGATCCTGCTGCTCCCCAGTCTCCTCAGACTGCTGCAAACGCATGGTTCCTGCCCGCAATTGCTGGCGCGATTCTCTTTGCTGCTGTTGCTCTTGTTGCAGTAAGAAAGCTGTCCAAGCGCACCGCCGCATAATCTTTACGTTTCAATATTAACCTTTAACAAGAGGACACAGAGACTATGAGAAAACAAAAAACATTTAAGGTCATTATTTGTATTCTGTTTTTACTCATTATCTCTGTGTCCCTTGTTTTTATTTTCCGACTAACAGAAAAGATTATCGATTTTAAAAATCAAGCTGATTTTTCTCCGAACTATTCCTCCTCTGGAGAAGATCGCGTTTTTCTGGACGGTACCTGGTATACACGGGATGAGAGTTTGGAAAGCGTGTTGATTCTCGGTATTGATGCCGCCAGCACGATTGACAGTGCCAATGCCGATTCTGCCCAAGCTGACTTTATTGCGGTTCTTGTGATCGACAAACTGCAGAAGTCGTTTCGGATTCTCCATATCAACCGGGATACGATGACAGAAATTTCGCAGCTTGATTCTGACGGTGTTTCCTATGGCACGTTCGATGCGCAGCTTGCTTTGGCTCACACCTACGGTCCCAACGATACTGTCAAGTGCCGCAATGCGGTAGATGCTGTGGAGAATCTGCTGTATGGAATTGATATTCATCATTATTTTTCCATGACGATGGATGCGTTTCCCATTCTCAACGATGCTGTCGGCGGTGTGTCTGTGACGCTTTCGGAGGATTTTCCTCCTCTCGGTGAATCTGCCCTGGCGGGCAGCGAGATTAAACTTCGCGGCCGGGACGCTCTTACGTTCATCCGCTGGCGAAGTGATGATCCCAATTCCAGCAATCTGGAACGAATGGAGCGTCAACAGATGTATCTCGATGCCATGTTTGCACAGTATGCAGGATCTTCTGTAGAATCCGTTGCTGACACTCTGCTGGAAATCAGCAAGTATATCGTTTCAGATTATACGTTGAATCAGTTGTCTGTGTTGTTTGAGCGTTTGCAAACGTATACGTACGAAGGAACTTCTTCCATCGCAGGCGAAGCCAAAAAGGGCGATATGTACGTGGAGTTTTACGCAGATGAACCGGCTCTCCAGCGTACGGTTGTGGATTATTTCTACAAGCCGGAAAAGTAACAGAAGAGTACTGTTGTTCGGTCATAAAAGCAAAATTTATCCCTCCCGCTGTCATGTGACATGCGGGAGGGATTCTTTATTCTGTAAAGCGGATGGAAAGGGAATCAGCCCCGCTGGGAGTGCAGTGATACTGATAATTACTTTCATCCGAAAGACCGGCGTTCAGACTGCACGCGTATTCCGCTATGCATTGCACGCCTTCCTTTGTGTAGGCACGCAGCAGAAAATCACAGTGATAAAACCCACGTTGTTTGTACTGGACAACCATCAGCCGTTCACCATCAAATGCCATTTTCGCATCGTAGCCCACGTATTGCAGATCCATAACCTCCGGTGCTGCCTCCGTAGTAAAGCCGAATGCATACGTTCCGTCTGCGCTTTTCGTGAGCAGTGTGATTTTCTCCCAGTCATGGATGACTACAAGAAAATTCTCGCCAATGAAAATTGGTTCAAAGTTTTCTACAGGCGTGTGCAGAATTTCCAGCCGCTGCAGCGTTTCCATCGTATCTGTGGCGATGACGGTCAGTACCGGAATCCCGTCTTCCAGCGTATATAAATGGAGTGTTTCTTCATTGCTGCCGAAGGAAAGGGATACAATCGACGCGGATGGGGACAGGGCGTATGTCATCCGCAGTCCTTCATGATCGATCACTGTTCCGTTTTTACCTACCTCATACGGCAGTACGTAGATGCCGTATCCGCCGGGAATCTGTGAGGTGTCTACCGTATTTCCGTTTTTCGTTTCCGCTGTGAAGGTGAAATAGGCGGCGGATTTGCCAAGGACGCTCATCATCGACATAAAGAAGGCATCGCTTCCGCCGGCACCGGGGGTAATACCGTAACTTGTGGAATAGCCGTTTGTGCTTCGACCCAGAAACAGTTCCACCTGCTCGTCTTCCAGTACGGGGATTTTGAAAAAGCTGTCTAGCGCTTTTAGAACCTCCCACGCATTTTCTCTTACAGAGGGAGAATTGTAATAGAAATGATGTGTTGGTTCATCTGTACCCCAGGAAGCAGAAAACTCCGGGAAATCCAGCTGAAAGGTCCAGGGATAATACGTGTAGTAGTCTTTCATATAAACCGTTTTGCTTTTTTCCTCGCCCGGGGCTGTTTCATTGTACAGCGTATCAAAGGCGAGTGCAAGCCCCGTACGCTCCTCTTCGGGCGTGTCCCGGTCGTATGCCGAGTCGTAGCTTATTTGCATCTGGACGCCGGTGTGGTGTTGCTTCCGAAGGGCAGGCTGTTTTGTGTTATGAACGGTGCAGATCGTTGTTTCGGAATCCGTTTCGCCTGGACGCAGGATTGTATCCCAATACAAAAGCTCCTCCCAGGTCATGTGTGTCTCGATCTCTGTGCCGTGTAAGGCATTTCTGTCGCCGTACAGGAGTGTTTCGTGGAAAGATACATTTTCCTTTGCACCGTATATTGGAGGGCACAGCGCGCTCACAGCAGCTGAGACGGTCAGTAAAAGGGCCAACGTGACGGCAAGAGCTGTTTTCATTGAGCATCCTCCTCATCTGTCAGGGAAGATAGCGTGCGGCTTACTCGATCCGCACGGTAGCGATACGTCTCTTTGATATAGGACACAAGATTCTGTCCGCGTTCCTCCAACTCCTCGGCGGTAACGTCACCCACGATACTTCCGGAATGGATCAGAACGGCACGACCGATAAAATCGGAAACCTCTTCAATCAGATGAGTGGAGAGAAGCACGGTTTCCTGGGGCGTGAGAATTCCTAAGAGAACTTTATAGAAATCCTCCCGGTTGAAAATATCGTTGCCGGCAAAGGGCTCATCCATGAGAATGTAGTCTGCGCCCTGGCAGAGCGCAAGGATTACCTCAAACTGATTTTTCTGACCGGTAGAAAAGGATCTGACCGACTTGTGCATGGGAAGGGAGAAGAAATCCATCAGTCCGGCAAAGCGCTTTTCGTTGAAGGCAGGAAAGTGCATCCGGTAAAATTCCTTGTGTGCCGCCGGGGATAAATCCGGAAAAAATGAGTGCTCACAGGTGGCGAAGGAGAGCCGGTGAATGTTTTTTCGGCTGACAGGCTCGCCGTCTAAGGTAACTGTTCCTTTGCAGGGCAAAAGTCCCAATATGCATTTCATCAACGTGGTTTTTCCCGCGCCGTTTTCCCCGAACAGACCGATGATTTCTCCTTTAGGAATCCGGATAGAGATGTCGGTCAGGGCTCTTTTACCGCTGTAGGATTTCGTCAGATTTTGTATTTCAAGCATAGATGGTTCTGCCTTTCCCGATTCCTTTACAGAATCGAATGTAAAAAGTGGAATGACTGTCCGGCAGGCAGGCACTGCGCCGGTGTCAGAGAAACGTAGATAAGAACGTATACACTCCAAAGAGCGAAGAGAAGAAGAACGGCAAACAGAAACGAGAGCAGGGGGAATACCGCTGTCCGTCGAAGCAGGTCCCATCGGTCCGGCAGACGGCGCATCAGATAGATACTGCGGCTGCCCTGATAAAAGCTGAGATAGTTCTGTATGAGTAGATACAGCGCGACAACCGCCATGAGAAGAACGCCCAAAGAACAATTCTCTGTCAGTTCGGCAAAGGTGGGGATCACGGCGCCTTTTCGGAGAATTTTTACTCCGTCGATAACGGCGTACAGCCTTGCGCGGGCAGATGCGTATTTAACCAGAAAAAGCATATTGTTTATAAGAGAAAGTGCCAGGGAAAGACCGTAAAGGGTCAAAATCGATTGCAAAGACGTGCCTGGCGGGAGGATTCGGTGCAGTAAGAATTTGATTTTTTGCAGATTCATTCTTCTTCCTCCTCCAAAATTGGTGAGATGCGGAACAGGCTGACACCGGCAATTATCAGAATAACAAGACACTCTATGGCACTTGCGCCGGGTTCGCCCGCTTTCAGAGAGAAAGAGAAGAGTAGGAAGGAAACGGCCGCCAGCAGTTCACCGGCAAAAAGACCGCGCCGCTGGAGATAGGGAAAATCGGCAGCGGTAAAGCCCAGACACAGCGCAAATACTACGTTTCGGATCCACAGTGCCCAATCTGCAAGCGGGAGGAGAGAGTGAAGAAATTCACAGCGGTAGAGTGCCATGAAAACGGTCTGCTTAGTGACTATGGAGGGATCCGCGAAGTGAACGAAGATGGCGCAGATACCAAGGCAGATCAGCGCCTCTGTCAGCCAGAAAAGGAGATACACGGAAGCGTTATATATTGCCTGCCACAGCCATACCGTACGCGGTGTAAGAGAGAGCCGATCCAGGGTATAGCCGATTTGCGCTCCGAAATTACATCCGGTGCGGCAGAGCAGAAAAGTGAGAATGAAAAAAGCGAATGCAAAGAACCACGCGATATGGGAACGGGGAATCAACATTTCCAGAGCGGCCATGGGTAATCCAGCTTCCCAGGCAGTAACAGCTTCAGAAAAATACCACAGGAATACACCGATCTGCAGGATGGCCATGGCGGTCAGCAGAGGCAGAATTTTGTATATGGAGCTTCGTGCTATCAGGCATAAAACAGAAACGTGTTTTTTCATGGAGTACCTCCTTCGGTTTCTTCTGTGCTGTCCCAGTGCTGCTCGATCAGAATGAGCGCATCTTCTTTAGTGAGACCCATTTGGCGAAGGGCACTGACGATGCCGGCGGCATCGGCCGCCAATAATTCCGTACGAAGACGGGTGATTGTCTCATCGTCGGCAACAATATAACTTTTTGCCCCCGCGTGAGAACAAACCAACTTTTCCTCTTCCAATAAGCGGTATGCTTTTTGCACCGTGTTTGGATTCACACCCAACAGTGCAGATAGAACGCGCCGTGAGGGCAGTTCATCTCCGTTCGGAATGCTTCCCGATACGATGCCGCGCTTTATAAACGTAAGGATTTGCTGATAAATCGGTCCTGTATCTTCCATCGTGAACGATGCGAAGGAAACCATCTGTCCCCCTCCTTTTTGAGTTCAACTGTATTATTGGCATAATACGGTTACAACTGTATTATACCAATAATACGGTTTGTTGTCAATAGGTTTCAGTAAAAAAATAAAAAAGCGAACCGAGGTTTGTGCGTACTCCTTAACGAAGAAATGGTAGATACAAAAATATCGGCAGAGAACTTGTTTTCTCTGCCGATTTGTGATATAATGGAAGCGATAAAACTTTGGAGGAGTAAATATGTCGCTTGATTACAACGAAAAGAATATTACTCTTGCAAAAAATCTTCGTAAAAATGCTACACCGCAGGAGAACCATCTGTGGTACGATTTCCTATCAAAATATGAAATCAGATTTCAAAGACAAAAAGCCATAGACAATTTTATTGCGGATTTTTACTGCCACAAAGCCAAACTGATCATAGAAATTGATGGGGCGCAGCATTATACCGAAGAAGGCAGACAAAAGGATGAATTTCGCACGGAAATACTTGAAGGGTATGATCTGAAGGTCATACGG
>JAZQDY010000121.1:0-7857 GCA_045547015.1 Eubacteriales bacterium
CGCTTGGCCCCCGACTTCGTCTCGCCGCGATACACCGTATCGGCAAGATCGCCGAAAAGAGTCCGTGCCGCCGAGGCGCTCAGAAGCACCACCGGATGACCGCCCACCGGATCGCGCAGCAAATTCCCGCTGTCGATCAGCGCGCGCCCCGCCCAACGGTCCTCCTCCCGGAAAATCACCAGATCCGCGAACCCGCGCGTACACTGACGGCGGGCAACACGGATACATCCCCAAAGGGCAAGGATCCCTGCACAAAGTACGTCTCCGCCGCCCGCCGAAATATGCCCGCCGAACAGGGTAGAAAAGGCCGTCGTGATACCGCCGAGAAGCGCACCTGTTCCCCACACCGTCAGCGTGGTGCGGCACAAAGAGGGAAAACCGCCGGAAAAGCCGAATGCCACACACGACATAAGGAATGATACCACTATCGCCAGAATGGCACCTGCCGCCCCCTCCGGCAGCCACACAACCGCCGCGATTCCGTAAATCCCGCCCAAAGCGGCAGCAAGCACAGACCGAACCCAGGTAGTCGTCAGCGAAAGAAGCTTTGCCGCGGCAAAAAGGGACAGATAATCCATGCTGAAATTCACAAGAAACAGAACGTCTGCATACAGTACCGTATCCGTGTTTCTCCCCCCTCACCGTGACTGTATCCACTGACAATAGTATACTGCATCTCCGGTGCAGATTCTGTCGCTGTCCGTACGGCGCAAAAAAACGATCGTGCAGGAATTGGAACGAACACTGCGTTCCCCCGCGGGAAATGGATAAACGTGTGCATTTTTATACTAAAATGTGTGCATCAGCTGTGTATTTCATAAAACAAAATACATTCCTGCGGCAAAAAAATATGGTTTTGGCTTGACACCAATTCATATTGCGTGTATAATTACTTACGTATGAATGACTGTTTTTTCATTCATATCCATAGTTATCCACATTTATATAATAATTCAAAAGGAGTTTTATCATGAAAAAGAGAATTTTTGCAATCGTTCTCGCAGCTCTGATGGTTCTGCCGGCGCTGGCATTCACCGGCTGCGGCAAAGACGAAAACACACTGATTATGGCTACCAACGCCGCTTTCCCGCCCTATGAGTACAAAGACGGTGACAACTTTGCCGGCATCGACGTGGAAATCGCCGGTGAAATCGCCAAGAAGCTGGGCAAGACACTGGAGATCAAGGACGTTGAGTTCGGCTCCATCGTGGGCGGCGTACAGACCGGTAAGTTCGATATGGGTATGGCCGGTATGACCGTAACCGAGGAGCGTCTGGAATCCGTTAACTTCTCCACCTCCTACGCTACCGGTATTCAGGTAGTAATCGTGAAGGAAGATGCCGCTTACACCGCTATCGACGATTTCTTCAATCTGGACGGTGAAGGAAACTGGGTTTCCGTTAAGGACGGCGTGAAAATCGGCGTTCAGCAGGATACCACCGGTGACATCTATGCATCCGATACCGTTGAAAACTGGGGCTTCGGTGAAGACAACGTAATCCGCTACAAGACCGGAGCCGAGGCTGTTATGGCTCTCTCCACCGGCAAGGTTACCGCCGTTATTATCGACAATGAGCCCGCCAAATCCTTCGTTGCTGCCAACGACGGTCTGAGAATTCTTGAGGGCGCTTACACGGAAGAGCAGTACGCTATCTGCATTGCCAAGGAGAACACCGAGCTTTTGGATGCCATCAACAAGGCTCTTGAGGAGCTGATCGCTGACGGCACCGTGCAGAAGATCATCGACAAGTACATTCCCGCTGAATAATCAATCGCACATATAGATAGATAACGGGCTTCCGCATCTGTGCGGCAGCCCGTATCTTGCATACGTGCAAAATAGAAAACGAAGGATCTGTACATGAACAACTTCTTATTTCAGTTTCTCCTGGCAGCCCCGCCGGAGGAGGCCGCTTCCCTCTCTTTCTTTCAAAGAATCGGAAACTGGCTTCTTCTCCAATGGCAGGATTTCCGGGATGTTTTCCATCTGAACTTCATCCGTGACAACAAATGGAGATGGCTCGTTGAAGGTCTGGGCAACACGCTGGTTATCACGTTCTTTGCCGTTCTTCTCGGCATCGCCATCGGTATCGTGGTAGCGGCCGTCCGCTCCACGTACGATAAAAACGGCGAATCCATAAAGCGCCAGGGTGGACTCAAATGGTTTCTGCTCCGTTTCTTCAACGGTGTCTGCAATCTGTACCTGACCGTTTTCCGCGGCACACCGATCGTGGTACAGCTTCTCATTATGTATTTCGTCGTATTCGCCGCCTCTTCCAACGATATCGTAATTGCCATTCTGGCGTTTGGCATTAACTCCGGCGCGTACGTAGCGGAAATCTTCCGCGGCGGTATCCTGTCCATTGACAACGGACAGTTTGAAGCCGGACGAGCCCTTGGATTCAACTATGTCCAGACGATGATATATATTATCACGCCGCAGATGTTCAAAACCGTACTGCCCACCCTGTGCAACGAGTTTATCGTACTCCTCAAAGAGACGTCCGTCGCCGGCTACGTAGGCATTATGGATCTGACCAAAGCCGGCGATCTGATCCGCGGACGTACCTTCTCCGCCCTTATGCCTCTGCTTGCCGTGGCAATGATTTATCTGGCACTTGTCGTGGTCCTGACAAAACTGGTGGGACTCCTCGAAAGGAGGCTGAGAAAGAGTGAGCGGTAATATTCTGATTTCCGTAAAAAATCTGAAAAAGTATTATAACGGTGATAAAATCAAAGCACTGGACGATGTATCCGTGGATATTCACAAGGGCGAAGTGGTAGTCATTATCGGCCCCTCCGGCAGCGGAAAATCCACCCTGCTCCGCTCGCTCAATCTTCTGGAAATGCCCACGGACGGCACCATCACCTTCGGCGGCGAAATCATCACGAAGAAAAGCGCAAATCTGAATCTGCACCGGCAGAAGATGGGCATGGTCTTCCAGCATTTCAATCTGTTTCCCCACATGACGGTACTGAAGAACATGACACTGGCACCAATCAAGCTTTTGAAAAAATCTCCGGCAGAGGCCCAGAACAAGGCCCGGGAACTGCTTCGTCGCGTAGGACTTGCGGATCGTGCGGATGCGTATCCCGCACAGCTCTCCGGCGGTCAGAAGCAGCGTATCGCCATCGTGCGTGCTTTGTGCATGGATCCGGAGGTAATGCTCTTTGACGAACCCACATCTGCCCTGGACCCGGAAATGGTCGGCGAGGTATTGGAAGTCATGCGTGAGCTTGCCGAATCCGGCATGACCATGGCAATCGTTACCCACGAAATGGGATTCGCACGGGAGGTTGCTACCCGCGTTATCTTTATGGACGGTGGACAAATTCTGGAAGAAGGCACCCCGGCGGAGATTTTCGACCATCCGCAGTGCGACCGGCTGAAGTCATTTTTGTCAAAGGTATTGTAAAAGGAAGGATGTGTTGCATTGGCAAATGCAACACATCCTTGCGCTTTCCCTTGCCCAATACGGCGGTCATTTTTGCCCGTTCCGGGCAAAAAATCGGGAAATCTCGCAGCATATTCCTTCGGATTTTCAAGTTTTTGCGTCTCTGCCGCAAAAACTTGGGGCTGTCACATTGAAATGCGACAGCCCCTTTTGCTTATCCCTTTCGTATCACCGCTTCCAGCGCGTGAATCTTCATACCCTTCTCGGAGAAGTTCCGTTCGTACTCCGTCATGATGTTCGTCTCTGCCCGCGCAGAGGCGTGCAGATCCCGGGTCTGGAACACGATCTCGAATGGTGATGCCCCAACCGTCTCCAGGGAATAGTCAAACAGCCCCACGTTATCCGTTTTGAAGCAAAGGCTGCCGCCGTCCTTCAAAAGACGGGCGTACAGCTGCAAAAATGCCGGAGCAGTGAGACGTCTGTCCTCGTATCCTTTTTTCGGCCAGGGATCGCTGAAATTGGCGTAGATCGTATCAAAGGTCCCGTCGGGAAAAATATCGCAGAGCGTTTTTGCATCCCCTCGGATGAAGCGGACATTGCCCCGTTGTGCCATGGGAATATCCCAGGGCGTAGTATACAGATTGCCGTCGGAGGCATCCCAACCGCCGTGGACACCCAATTTACCAAGTCCCCGCTGTACTGCGTATTTCTCTACCGCCGCCACCAGCACGTCGTCGATCAGCTCCATGGCAAAATAGTTATATTCTCCCTCCCGGGCGGACAGCGCCGTAATGAAATCGCCCTTGCCGCAGCCGATCTCCAGGCGAAGCGGCGCGGACTTTTCAAAGGGAGCAGACGGATTTTCCCGAAGATCCCCCGTATTCTGACAAACAAGGGCACCCAAAATCGAAAGTCTTTCACCGCCATGCTTCTTTTTTCTTGCTCTCATACTTGATATTCCCGTTTCTTTCTGTTAAAATATATAGTAGGATCCGCTTTTTCGGAACAAGTCCTCTGAAAAATCGTCCAATTTCTCAATGGATATCTCATTGTACCATATTTTTCTGAAAAAATCCACTGATTCTTTGAAAAGAGGTGAATTTCCTTTGGAGAAAGAACAGTTTCTCACCGTACTGCGCGATGAGCTGATCAAACGGGGGCTTGCCCCCGAGGCGGCACAGCGCCATGTGCGTTCCATCGGTCTGACGCTCACCCCGGACGACGTAAAGGAGCTGGAAAACCTGAATGATCCCGACGAGATTTCCGCCCTTGCGGAAGGGATCGCTAAAGTGAAACTGCGTGCTGCTGCCAAAGAAACGGCTGTCTCCCAGCCGCCTGCGGCAAACACGACGGTAATTTCCCGTGCAAAAGAAGCCGTTCCCCTGCACAGCACCTCCAAGCCTGCCCATGTACCCGGACGTGCCGCTTACGACGAAGAGGAGCCGTTCCCTGCCGACTCCAGCCGCGGACGCACCGTGTTCTGGCTGATCTTTTTTGTAACACTTCCCCTGTCGCTTCTGTTTCTGGCACTGTACGTGGGCGTATTCGGAGTTATGTTCGGCGCGCTCTGCGCGGTCATCGTCCTTTTGGTTGCCGGGCTGATCGGCGGCGTGGCCGCCGGTGCTGCTGTCTCCCTCGTAGGCATCATTTACGGCATCACGCAGCTCATCACAGCCAGCTCCTCAGCCCCGGGCCTTTACGAAATCGGTCTCGGTCTCACCATTGCAGGCATAGTTATGCTGGGCGGCATCCTCGTATACAACTGTGCCATCCGGCTGATTCCGTACCTTATCCGCCTGCTTGGCGTTCTGTTCCGGTTCTGCGCCGCAAAACTGAAACAGCTTTTCAAAATGGCAAAGGAGGCGTGCTATAAGCTGTGAAACCTACATCCATTGTCTTTCTCGTCATTGCCGTGATTCTGATTATCGGCGGCATGATTACCTGTTCTGTCGCCAAGGATATCGCCGAGACGGACGGCTATCCGCTCTTCAACGAAGCAGATGACGGCACCTCTTACCGGCAATATGAATTCACGGAAAAGCCGATTACAAAAATTGACCTGGCTGTGGAAAATGCGGAAATCTACATATACGGCGGCAGTGAAACCTCGTATATTGAACTGTACAATTTCCGGGAAGGACTGTACACGTTTTCCACATCCGGCACGATCATTGCTCTTGACGAAATTCCCAACATTGAATCTCTTATGGATTTCAGCGGCGGATTTTCCTTCGGCGGCATTCGCCAGTTTTTCCACGGAAAAACGGACACGGATGCAAAGCGTCGTGTCAATGTCTATTTAAGCGCCTATTCCACCGATCTGAAAGTCATTGCCATTGACGGCCAGGACTGCTCCGTCGCACTCGATTCCCTGTCCACGCAGTGTGATATTACGGTGAACGGAAACTCGCTGTCTCTTACCGCAGAAGACATGCATACATCCAGCGCGCTGACTGTAACAGCAAAATCTGCCGCCGTCACGCTGAACAACGCCACCGTAAACAATTTCTCTTTCACTGCGGATGCCGGCGATATCCGGGCAGACGGGTTTTCCTTCCGCTCTTTTGACTGCACCATGGATGAAGGAAATGCCGAAATCTCTACCCTTTTGCCCCTCCAGCGGTATGATGTAGACATCAGCCGCGGCACCGGCGCGGTGCGATTTGACGGAATGGACCGGATGCGCCCCTACACTGCAAAAGCGGGTGAAGGCGCCCTTGGAACGATTCGCTTCGATTCCGAAAGCGCCTCATTTTCCATCACCGACGCCTCCAACTCCGCCGCATAAACTCAATAATCATTTTACCCGAAAGGATATTCACATGACGTACAACTACAAAACAAAAGGCACCTGTTCCTCTCAGATTTCCTTTGAGATGGAAGAGGGCATCGTAAAAAACGTATCTTTCACCGGAGGCTGCAACGGTAATCTGAAAGCCATTGCCAAGCTGGTGGAAGGCATGGAAGCCACAAAGATCATTTCCCTGCTCTCCGGCAACACCTGCGGCTTCAAGAGCACGTCCTGCGCCGATCAGCTGGCGGCAGCTGTAAAAGAAGCACTGGGCGCATAACCCACTCACCAGGATCTGTATTTGAGGATGCGGAAGAACCGGTACACGGCTTCCGCATCCTCTCTGTTTTTTACAGAAAAGGAGAGCACGCTGCCCATTTTCCTTTCGGGATCGTAAACGGACGTGCCGTCCGGCTGGTTCTCGTAAATGAGAATATATCCCATCTGCCGGGCGTTGTCTATCGTTGCCTCCATCATCGTCACGAGCATGCCGTCCTCGAGGAAAGCAAGACCGTCCGATATCGCCGGGCGGTGGTATCCGGAATCTGTATGAAGGGACATACTTACCCTACCGACCGTACGCTCGCCCGTTCTCCACGGATTGTAAGGGGTATAGCCGCTGATCTCCATTTGCAGAGATGCATAATCCGAGCGGAACAGATACCGCGTTTCCTTTCCGGTAAACGTAACCGTCCGGGGGACGCAATAGTTTTCGTCATACTCTTTCCATTCAACTGCATCCAGCGTAAAGGACACAGGCGTATTGGTATGTGCTCCGTCCAATATCCGAACCGACAAAAGCAAAAGCAGAAGAATACCGAGCACCACGCCTGCCCGCTTCAGAACCCACCCCATCCGGGAAAGAATCGCATCCCGGATATCCCGGCGGCGCTGATGCCTAAGAAACGCCCGATACATCTCCGCCTTTTCCTCATCCGGCAGATCGTCGTGCTTTTGAAAATGAAATTCCGGCGGCGGCGGTGCCGCCTCGTCTGCACCGTCCACCGCGCGCACCAAAGTATCCAGCGAAGTAATCTCCGCCGCATCTACTGCCTCCAGGCGAAGTACGAGAGGGGTCATTTCCCGATAGAGGGCGGTCTGCTCCGCCCGATAGGCAGAAAACACAGCTGAACACCGGCTCTCGTCCGCCAGCATTTCGCTGATCTGCCCAATGCTGAAATACGCACGGCGCAGCGCGGCGATTCGGAGAAGATCACGGATATTCTCCTCTGTATATTCCCGGAAGCTTCGTCCGTTCAGCTCACGGATCTGCGGCGTGATAAGATGCTTCGATTCGTAAAACCGAATCGCCTTTTCACTGAGACCCGTATGAGCGGCGGCTTCTTTGATTTTCATAAAATCCCTCCCTTGCGCCTTTTCCGTATGGATTATACCATATACCCCAAGGGCATAGTCAAGCATTTTCAGAAAAATTCCGAAAGAAGGAGGTGTTGCATTTGAGAGTGCAACACCTCCGCGAGCTTTTCCATGCCCGATACGACGGTCATTGTTGCCCGTTCCAGGCAAAAACCGGGAAATCTCGCAGCATTTTCCTTCGGAATTTCAAATTTTTGCATCTCAGCCGCAAAAATTGGGGGCTGTCGCATTAAATGTGTTCTGCCCCAAAATGTACGGACAGCACAAAAAAAGAGTCCCAAGGTAGCAAATATA
>JAZQDY010000122.1:0-2868 GCA_045547015.1 Eubacteriales bacterium
TTGGCTCCGTTTCAGCGGCGGCAGAAGCTGTGCGGCTTCGTCGAACAGCTTTTTGCCGATCTCCTCGGTGGTAGCCACGTCAAAACGGGAATCTATGTACTCGGCAGACGGTCCGATCAGAACGTTATTATCCTCGGTAACCGTCAGATGCACGCCCAGACCGCCGATTCCCTTCTTGGGTGCCGGATAGACAGGCATAGAAAGATACTCGCTGACACGCTTATCCAGGATATAGTACTCCCCGCGGCACGGATAGATCTTATACCGATCATCTCCCGCCATGGCGGCAATCTTATCGGAATAGAGGCCGGCGGAATTGATGATCCGTCCGGCTTCCACGACCGTTTCACCGTCGGTTACCTCAAAAATACCGTCATTTCTTTTACGGATGCCGCTTACTTCAAAATTGAAGAAGAACTCCACGCCGTTGCGGTGCGCGTGCTCGGCCAGTGCCACTGTATACAAAAACGGATTGATCACAGCCGTATTCTTTGACCACATGGCTCCGATGCCGCCCACGTTAGGCTCCAGTTCCCGCAGTTTATCCTGTCCGATCAGCTCAAGTCCCACACAGCCGTTCTTATTGCCCTGCTCTACCAGGTTTTTAAGAACGGTCATATCCTCCTCATCAAAGGCAACCACCAGCTTGCCTTTCTTTTTATAGGGAATATCCAATTCCTTCGCAAGTTCTTCAAAGCCGAGATTTCCCTCAACGCAGAAACGGGCCATCAGCGAGCCGACCTTGTTGTTGAAGCCGGCGTGCACCACCGCACTGTTCTTTCCGCTTGTTCCCATAGCCACGTCGTTCGCCTTTTCAAGCACGGCACAGGACACGTTGTACCGGGAAAGTTCCCGGGCAATCGCACAGCCAACGGCACCCGCACCGATTACGACTACGTCATACTTTGCCATCGCAATACCTCCCACAGGATTAACATACATAATAATGTATCATTATATCACATATCCCGGATGATTTCAAGTTTTTGTAAAAAAGAAGTGAAATTTGCACAAAAATTCAGGCACGGCGTTTCGTCCGTGCCTGTTTGTCTCTCTTATGCACCGAATTCTTCCGCCGCCCGCTTCAGCATCTGCCGGATAGGCAGATTGTACGGACACCGCGGCTCACAGGCGCCGCAGTCGATACACGCGCCGGCCTTCACCTTCAGTGTCGCATACCGCTCGTGTGCCCAATCGGCAAGATTGTACCCTTCCACATAGCCTGCGAACAGGAACACGTTGGGAATAGCGATCCCCACCGTGCAGGGCGCGCAGTAGTTGCAGCGTCGGCAGAAATTCTCGCCCAGCTGCCCCCGGATCTCCCTGATTTTCACCAGTTCGTCCGCAGTCAGCGGTGACGTATTCTCCGCAGCGGCTGTATTCTCTGCCACCTCCCGGGCACAGTACATACCCGGAATCACAAGAGATACGGAAGGATTGCCGAGTATAAACCGCATCGCCAGCGTACCATTCTCAATGGCACCGCCTGCCATAGGCTTCATGGCGATAAAGCCTACGTTCTTTTCCCGGCATTTTTCGATCAGATCCTCACCCTGCGTTTCTACAATGCTGTAAGGAAACATAATCGTTTCCACGAAATCCAGCATCAAAGCCCGCTCAAACACCTCTTTGGAGTGGGCGGTAAGGCCAATGTGCCGGATCTTCCCTGCTTTTCGTGCAGCAAGGAGCGCTTCCAGTGCGCCGCCGGGTGCCAGCACCTGGTCGAGGCCCTCCATGTTGGGATTATGTATCTGATAAAGGTCGATGCAGTCCGTGCGGAAATTCTGCAGGCTGATTTCGATATCCTTCTCCATCGCTTCTTTCGTACGCGCCATGCTTTTGGAGGCAAGAACAAAGGAATCCCGCAGGCCTTCTTTTTCCAACGCATAACCGATGTACTCCTCGCTGACCGTGTACATCCGCGCGGAGTCAATATAATTGATACCAGCCTCGTGCACCGCACGAAGAAGAGCCGGTGCTTCTTCCCTTTTGATCTGCTGAATGGGAATCCCGCCGAACCCCACCCGGGAAACGGAGAGTCCCGTTTTTCCTAAAACAACCGTCTGCATAGAATTTCTCCTCTGTTATGTAAAGTCTTCCTATCATTATACAGGATAATTGCTTATTTTGCAATGGCAGCGAAAATATTGCCGTGAAATTTTACACAAGATACGCTTTTTTTCAGAAGAAAGAAAAACATTTTTTTCTTTTTTTCCTCACTTTGTCAATTGCTCTTGACATTCACGCCGAATAAGTTATAATTATAAAGGTGGAATATTGGCATTTTATGTTTGTTCCACCCGCTTACCAAATCCCAAGAAAAGGAGTGTCACATGAACCATTTCATCACAGCGCTTGCCGCTGCAGCACCTGCTGACACAGCAGACCCGGGTATTCTGTTCGTAGCGATTCTGGGAATCTCCATCGTTATGATCGGTCTTACCTGCATCATTCTTCTGTGCACGCTGCTCGGCAAAGTCTGTCAACTGCTTGAAGGCAAGGTGGAAAGCAAGCCCGCCCCGGTGCCTGCCGCCGCCCCTGCCGCAAATCAGGCCGTAAATGCACCGATCCCCAATAAAGGCGAATTGGTGGCAGCCATCACTGCCGCCGTCGCGGAAGAGCTGGGCACGGACGTGTCCGCTATCCGCGTGCATTCTCTGAGACGCGTTGGTACCCCTGCCGCCCCTGTTGCCAATCCGGCACGAGGCGAGCTCATCGCCGCCGTCACTGCCGCCCTGGCAGAAGAGCTTGGCACGGACGTATCCGCTTTGCGGATTCATTCGTTCCGCAAGATCAGCTAACCCCCGCTTATCCCCGTTTCAGCATATCCCTTATATTAAATTTGAAAATTATAAAAAGGAAGGTATC
>JAZQDY010000123.1:0-13584 GCA_045547015.1 Eubacteriales bacterium
CTGTATAACTATATGTCCCAGATCCTGGTAGAACTGATCAAAATGGTAAGCACAGGCATCACCATGACGAAAGCCATCGCCTGCGGCAATCGTATCGCGGCTATTCTGGAAATCCCTGCCGGTATGGAAACGGTATCTTCCCACAGCACCGGTGGGAACGACGGCGATGCGGTACGGTTTGACAACGTATCCCTCACGTATCGGGGCGCCGGTGCCCCCTCTCTGGAGAATATTTCGTTTTCTGCCGCCCGGGGCGAGACCGTCGGCATCATCGGAGGTACGGGCAGCGGCAAAACATCGCTTGTCAACATGATCCCCCGTTTCTACGACGCCACGGAAGGTACGGTCACGGTGAACGGTACAGATGTACGGGCGTATGATCTGAAAGAACTGCGGGATAAAATTGGCGTAGTACCGCAGAAAGCGGTACTGTTCCGCGGCACGATCCGGGACAATCTTCGCTACGGCAATCCGGACGCCACGGACGAAGATCTGTGGACGGCACTGGAAATCGCCCAGGCAAAAACGGTAGTGGAAGAAAAGCCGGGCGGTCTGGATTTCAAAATTGAGGCGGGCGGGCGGAATCTTTCCGGCGGACAGCGGCAGAGACTGACCATCGCCCGGGCACTGGTACGCCGTCCGGAAATCCTGATTCTGGATGACAGCGCTTCCGCATTGGATTTTGCCACCGACGCCGCCCTGCGGAAAGCCCTGCGCACCCTTGACGACAACATCACGGTGTTTATCGTATCCCAGCGCACCTCCTCTATCGCACACGCAGATAAAATTCTGGTCATGGAGGACGGATGCATCACGGACATGGGTACGCACGAAACACTGCTTGAAACTTCCCAGATCTATCGGGAGATTTACGATTCTCAATTCAAAAAGGAGGAGGCAGTCTGATGGCATCGGAAAAGAAAAAAGCCGCGCCGGGCACGGTGAAAAAAGTGCTTACGCATATCAGAAAATACCGGCTTCTGCTTCTCTGCTCTCTCCTTTTGGCTGCGGTCACGGTGATTCTGACCCTGTACGTTCCTATTCTTATCGGTCGAGCCATTGATGCGATTGCCGAAGCCGGCCGGGTGGATTTTGACGTGATCCTGCCAATTCTTACGCGCATTGTCCTGGTTGTCCTGGCCACATCCGCCGCACAGTGGATCATGAACATGGTAAACAACCGCATCACCTACGGCGTTGTCCGGGATCTCCGAAACGAGGCGTTTTCCCATATTCAAAAACTTCCGCTCTCTTATCTGGATGCCCACCCGGGCGGCGGTATCGTCAGCCGCGTGATTGCAGATGCCGATCAGTTTGCGGAGGGACTGCTCATGGGATTCGCCCAGTTGTTCACCGGCATTATGACGATTCTGGGCACGCTGGTCTTCATGCTGACGATCCACGCCGGCATTACGGCCGTGGTAGTTTTGCTTACCCCCATGTCTCTGCTTCTGGCACGGTTTATTGCCACACGCACCTACCACTTTTTCCACGCCCAGTCTGAGGTGCGGGGCGAGCAGACCGCCTTTATCGACGAGATGCTCACCGGGCAGAAAACGGTGCAGGCATTCTCCAGAGAGGAAGAAACGCTGGCACGTTTTGATGAAATCAACGACCGGCTGAAAAAATGCGCACTGAAAGCCACATTTTTCTCCTCTCTCGTCAACCCCAGCACCCGGGTGCTGAACAATCTGATCTATGCCGCCGTGGCGCTGAGCGGTGCCTTTGCCGCTGTGGCAGGTGCCATATCGGTGGGCGGACTCTCCTGCTTTCTCAGTTACGCTACCCAGTACGCGAAACCCTTCAACGAAATTTCCGGTGTAATCACCGAGCTGCAGAACGCACTGGCGTGTGCCTCCCGTTTGTTTGAACTGATCGACGAGCCCACCGAAATCCCCGATGCCCCCGATGCCAAAACGCTGAAGGATGCAAAGGGGCAGGTATCCGCCGAGGACGTTTTCTTCTCCTATACTCCGGAACGCCCTCTCATCCGTCATTTCCATCTGGATGTGATGCCCGGGCAGCGGATCGCCATCGTCGGCCCCACGGGATGCGGAAAAACCACGCTTATCAATCTTCTGATGCGGTTTTACGACGTAAATGAGGGCGTGATCCGAGTAGACGATACCGATATACGAACGCTTACACGGCACTCTCTCCGCCAAAATTACGGTATGGTGCTGCAGGAGACCTGGCTGAAATCCGCCACCATCCGGGAAAACATTAAAATGGGACGTCCCGACGCCACAGATGAGGAAATGATCGCCGCCGCCAAAGCGTCCTTTGCCCACAGCTTCATTCGCCGCTTGCCGAACGGCTACGACACCGTAATCGGCGAGGACGGCGGCAGTCTGTCCGCCGGACAAAAGCAGCTGCTCTGCATCACCCGCGTGATGCTGTGTCTGCCGCCCATGCTGATTCTGGATGAGGCGACCTCCTCTATCGACACCCGTACGGAAGCGAAGATTCAGGAAGCCTTTGCCCGGATGATGCACGGACGCACCAGCTTTATCGTGGCGCACCGCCTTTCCACTATAAGAGAAGCGGACGTGATCCTGGTAATGCGGGACGGCAACGTGATTGAGCAGGGACGGCACGAAGAACTCCTTAAGAAAAACGGCTTCTACGCCACGCTGTACAACAGCCAGTTTGCACAGTAACAACGGATATAAAAGACGGCAAAGACGTTTGATATGTGCCCTTTTAAGTGTCTGAACTTTTGAGGCATATCATACTGTCTTTGCCGTTTTTGATTATGATTTCATTATACGCAGCAGCAAACTGTTTTCCGGAATTATTCTTTTATCAGAGGTTGTAGTATTTCTCAAATTCGGCGGGATGAGGAATCTTGGAAAGTTCTCTGCACTCTTCCCGCTTTGTCTTGATAAAGTTTTTGATAAGCTCTTCCGGGAACACGCCGCCAGCGGTCAGGTAGTCGTGATCTGCTTCCAGTGCATCCAGTGCCGTATCCAGTGAAGCGGGCAGATGATGGAGTTTTGCCTTCTCTTCATCGCTCAGGTGGTACAGGTTCACGTCGTAGGGCCCCCAGCCGTTGGCATGGGGATCGATCTTGTTCTTCACTCCGTCCAGACCTGCCATGAGGATAGCGGCATAGCAGAAGTACGGGTTGCAGGTAGCATCCGGGTTGCGCAGCTCAAAGCGGCGCTTATCGGGTGATTTTGCGTAAGCGGGAATACGGATCACCGCGCTGCGGTTGGAGGTAGCGTAACCGACGGTAACCGGTGCCTCAAATCCGGGCACCAGACGCCTGAAGGAGTTGGTGCTGGGATTGGTCAGAGCGCAGAGGGACGCGATATGCTTCAGCAGACCGCCCATGAAATAATGCGCCGTCTCACTCAGGTGAGCATATCCGTTATCATCGGAGAACACAGGCTTTCCGTCCTTCATGAGCAACATATGCACATGCATGCCGCTGCCTGCCTCGCCGTAGATGGGCTTGGGCATGAAGGTAGCAGTCTTGCCGTACTTCAATGCAGTATTGTGGATGATATACTTAATCATCATAGTAGCGTCTGCCATGTGCACCATTTCACCCAGCTGGGGCTCGATTTCAAACTGGCCGGATGCCGCCACCTCGGGATGGTGATAGTTAATATCGATGCCCATTTCCTTCATGAGCAGGCACATTTCACTGCGGCACTCGTAGGAAACGTCAAAGGGCTTGGCAATATGATAATTCTTCTGCTTCGGAACGACTACGCCTTTGCCTTCCACGGTGCTGTTCCAGTAAGACTGCTTGGCATCCACGGAGGCGCCGATATAGTTTCCGTCCACGCCCCAGGTCACTTCGTCGAACAGATAGAACTCAAATTCCGGTAAAATGAGCATGGTATCGGCAATACCGCTGTCCTTCATATGCTGTACGGCGGCACGGACGATATTACGGGGATACTGTGCCAGCGGACGATTTTCCGGGGTGTCGATAATCATGGCGTTACCGGTCATGGACAGGGTGGGGATCTCGCAGAACGGATCGATCACAGCCGTATCCGGATCGGGGATAAACACCATATCGCTCTTCTCTACTACGGCGTAACCGTAGTTGGAAGCGTCAAAGCCGATACCGCTCTTCATGGTATCTTCAGAGAAATTTTCCGCAGGAATCGTTACGTGGCGGTACTGACCGGTGATATCCACCATTTTAAAGTCCACCATTTTTATGCCTTTTTCTTTGATAAGTGCCAAAACGTCCTTTATGCTCTTTGACATACGTACTCTCCTCAAATTCTTGAAATTAGACTTCCATTTTAGTATACCAATTTTTGCAAATTTAGTCAATAGCCCCGTTGGATTTTTTAGAAAAGACGCTGTAAAAACGGCATAAAAAAGCGGCGCGAAGCTCCACGCCGCCTAAGGGTGCCGACACTGTCGGCTGGTGCTCCTGACAGGGGTCGAACCTGCACGCCTGAGCAATGGATCCTAAATCCATCGTGTCTGCCAATTCCACCACAGGAGCGTCTGAGCCGCCTATACAGCAAGGATAATTATACCATATGGGAAAAGATTCGTCAAGCAAATCGATGCAGATTTGCTAAGCAAAAAATAGGCGCACAGGTTTTCTTCCCGTGCGCCCCTTTTTATCCCTCCAGTTGTCTGCCCAAAAATCCAGCTGCCGTCTGAATCAGTTTGCTTTCCAACTCCCCGTTCATAAGCTGTGCTACATCCCCGGTACGGCTGAACACGGACGCAACGCATCCCGTGATATCACCCTCGGTGATGATCGGCATGGCGCAGCTGACAAAGCAGGAGCCGCCGTCTATCACAGGCACGTCATCCTGCCCGTCTGCCGTGTACAGCGTACGGTTTTCAATGATCTTTTCCAGCTCAGCGGAAAGCTTGCGATCCGTATATTCCTTCTTGGGAATCCCCGCGCAGGCGATCACTGCATCTCTGTCGCAGATCACCACGGACATGCCGCAAGTCTTATACAGCGTTTCCGCATACTGAGCGGCAAACATAGCCATCTCCCCAATGGGAGAATATTTTTTGAAGATCACTTCGCCCTCGCGATCCGTGTAAATTTCAAGAGGGTCGCCCTCGCGGATGCGCATGGTGCGGCGGATTTCTTTGGGGATCACGACACGTCCGAGGTCGTCGATGCGGCGTACAATACCGGTTGCTTTCATATATGAAAATCTCCTTTGATTTACAGATTTGCTATGTTAGTATCTGCAAAGAAAGGGGAGTTATACTGCAACAATTTACTTTTGAAATTAAATATGTTATAATAAACTAAAGGCGGTGATTTTGTGTCTTTATTAAAGTTATTTTTTAAAACTAATACACAACAGAGCGAAAATGAAACAGCCATAAAAGATTTCTTTTTTTATCATCATGGCGATGGTATGTCAATGGATAGAGATGACCCTCAAAAATATAAACAGTATCGTTCTTTGAAAGAAGACACCGTAGAACAATGGCGTCAAGAACTTATTGCCCAAGATTTTGAATTGCTTATAAATGACAATGTAGATAACCAGTGGATATTGGTAGGAAATCTTATAAGGTTGATTTCATCTTCAAAAAATCTTGTCGAAGATCATTTCAAAAAACTACTCACTACAATCATTGAAATATCGTCCACTTTAAATAAACGCCAACGGATTTTGATATTAGAACATTTTGCAGGACGCACATTATCCCAAGAAGATGGTGGGATTTATTCAATTCAAAGCAAAACAAATTTAAACGAATTGCTAAAAACAGCTATTAATACACTTTCGAATTTCACTTGCACCGTGTCTGACAATACATCAGAAGTTGGTTGGGAAAATATACAGCAACGATATAATTGTGCTAAAAAGTCCGTCCAAAGTGCTTTTCAAAAATTCAATATAGATTGATAAAAGCGAGGTGAAATTCACCTCGCTTGTTCTTTATATCGTTTCAAAATACTATGTACTGCAATCGCAAATTTTTCTTCAAGTGTCAATGAGGTATCCAGAGGGTCGCCCTCGCGGATGCGCATGGTGCGGCGGATCTCCTTAGGGATGACTACTCTGCCCAGGTCGTCGATTCTTCTGACTATTCCTGTTGCTTTCATATATGAAAATCTCCTTTGATTTACAGATTTGCTATGTTAGTGTGTGTAAATGGAGAAGATTTATACTGCAAGGATTTACTTTTGAATCGAAATATGCTATAATGAACAAAACAAAGACTACATAAGGGAAACAAAAAGCATAATAATCACTTCGCTTTTTACGGGGATTTAATTATGCTGACCCAATTTTTGTATTTTGTGAGGTTTTTATATGGATGTTTTAATTAAAAACGCACATATCATTGACGGAACGGGCAAGCCTGCCTATCTTGGAAACGTGGGTATTTCTCAGGGAAAAATCGTTCTCACGAATCTGCCCGAACATGCCGATTTGGTTATCGAGGGTAAAGGCAAATATCTTACCCCCGGCTTTATTGATGCACATTCCCATGGAGATATGGTTGCGGGTGTTGCCATGGACTATGGTGATCTTTGCAAGATCAATCAGGGTGTTACCACACAGGTTACCGGTCAGTGCGGAGATACGCAGGCACCTTTCGGTCCTAAACGTAATGCAAGTATTTTGCCTGAGGGAATGAGCGAAAGTTATTGGGAAAAACAGCGGACATGGACAACCTTTTCCAAATATCTTGCATATGTGGATGAAATTCCCAAGGTAGTAAACCATAAAATGCTGGTAGGTCATAATGCTATCCGAGTTGCTGTAATGGGATACGAAGACCGAGCACCCACCGCCGGGGAACTGGAGAAAATGAAAGCACTTGTGCGGGATGCGATGGAAAGCGGAACGGCAGGATTATCAAGCGGTCTTGGGTATGTGCCCGGAACCTATTCCGATACGGAAGAAATCATCGAGCTTGTGAAGGTTGTGAAAGAGTACGGCGGCATCTATACCACGCACATCCGCAATGAATCCAAAAGACTGATTCCCTCCTTGGAGGAAGCGATCCGTGTAGGGCGTGAAACGGGAGTTCCCGTTCATATCTCCCATCTCAAGGCGCGCGGTGTCTTCAACTGGGGCAATCACGTAAAGGCGCTGGAGGTAATCGAGAATGCCCGTGCGTCGGGTCTTGACGTCACCTGTGACCAATACCCGTATGACAGTACCATGACCTTCCTTGCCCCCTGCATTCCCAACTGGTACTTCAAAGAGGGAATGGATCACGTTATTGAACTTCTGAAAGATCCTGCCATGCGGGAAAAGATTCGTGAGGAAATGATGGATCCCGACTCGGATTATGAAAACCTTATGCTGAACGCAGGGGATTGGAACGGTGTTCGGATTTGCAATTCGCCGAGTCTCCCTGAAGCAGAAGGTCTGACCGTTGCAGAATATGCAAAAAAAATCGGCAAAGACCCGTTTGACGCCTATTTCGATATGATGATTGCCAATCACGGTTTGGGCACGGCGGTTTACCACTCCTTAAACGATGACGATGTGCTGGATATTATCCGCAGACCTTATGTTATGGTCGGCAGTGACGGCATAGTTCTTGCTTCCAAAGAAAAATGCCATCCGAGAGGTTGGGGCACCTCCGTTCGCGCCATCTGCCATTTTTGCAAGGAAAAGGGCATTCTTCCTTTGGAGGAGGTTGTTTACAAGATGACCGGCTTTCCTGCTCAGCGCTATTCCTTGCAGGGCAAAGGCAGAATTGCGGAAGGGTACGATGCGGATCTGGTGCTGATGGATTACGAAAATCTGAAAGACCAGGCTACCTACGATACACCTTTTGCATTGGCAGAAGGGATCGATATGGTTTTTGTAAACGGCAAACTTTCCTACAAAGACGGTGCTTTGACGGGTACAGCCGCAGGAACGTTAATAAGATGACAGATAAAGCGAGGTGTGATTCACCTCGCTTTATCTATTCTCATCACAATGCCTCCTTCGGATGCGGCACGGTGCGGCATCCGAAGGAGGCGGCCCTGCGCCGTCAATAGTTGCAAAACAAAAAGAAATACTTGTCGAAAATTATCCTGAAATTGCTTGTGGACGGTTGACAAAAGGCGCGGCGGATGCTATAATTATGAAAAAACAAAAAAGGACGGTTTGCAATGTTTAATCTTAAAAATCGTGTCGTAGTAATCACCGGTGCTTCTTCCGGTCTGGGTGCCCAGATGGCACGGGGATTTGCCGCACAGGGCGCAGATCTCGTCATCACTGCACGCAGAATCGAAAGGCTGGAGGCTCTGGCAGAAGAGCTTCGTGCAACGGGCGTGAAATGCCTCCCTGTTAAGTGTGACGTTACGGATTCCCAGCAGGTAGATGCCGCTGCGGCTGCCGCTGAAAAAGAGTTTGGCAAAATCGACGTACTCGTTAACTGTGCAGGCGCTGCTGCCAACGCCGGCGTTCTGAACATGACCAACGAAGAGTGGGATTTCACCATGTCCGCCGATCTGACCAGCGTTTTCTACGTGACGAGAGCGTTTGCAAACATCATGAAGAAGAACAATTACGGCAGAATCATCAACATTGCATCCATGTACGGTATGGTCGGCAACCCTGCCATTGACACGGTGGCGTATCACGCCTCCAAGGGCGGTGTGGTCAACTTCACCAGAGCCGTTGCCGCTGAGCTTGCCAAGTACAATATCACCTGCAACGCCATCTGCCCCGGCTATTTTGCCACGGAGCTGACCGAATCCACGCTGAAGACGGAAGAGTTCACCGCATACATGAAGGCTACCGTACCGCTGGGCCGCTACGGAAACGAAGGCGAGCTGAATGCCGGCGCCATCTTCCTGGCCAGCGATGAAGCCTCCTACGTAACCGGCGTTATCCTGCCCATCGACGGCGGATACACGGCCATCTGACAAAACAAACGGAGGAACCTGCCAAACAGCGAAGTAAAATCACTTCGCTGTTTTGTTTTTCGTTCGTCTGCCTCTGCCGAATTCTGCCGCTTTTTTCGTCTCAGCTCTTGACATATTTTCGCAAATGGTGTATACTATTCCTGTATGTTAAATCACCCACAAAAAGGAGTACAACACAATGAAAAGAATTGTTACTGTAAAGACCCGCGATCTGAAGGATTCCGCAAAGAACGGTGGCTGCGGCGAGTGCCAGACTTCCTGCCAGTCCGCTTGCAAGACCTCCTGCGGCGTTGCTAACCAGACCTGCGAGAACAAAAAGTAATTTTTATCGGAACCAATCAGAGGGGGTGCTGCGCAACGGCGCAGCACCCCACTTCCGTATATAAGGAGTATACTATGATCCATCAGTATAAACTGAACGGCTATAATATCGTACTGGACACGTTCAGCGGTGCCGTACACGTAGTAGACGAGGTGGCGTACGATATTATCGCCATGTACGAGTCCGCCTCCCACGAGGAAATCGTAGCCGCCATGATGAAGAAATACGGTCATCTGCCGGATGTGAATGAAGAAGAGATTCGGGAATGCATCGGGGACGTGGAGGAACTGATCGCGGAGAAAAAGCTGTTTTCTCCCGACGCATACGAAAACATCGCCAAGACCTACCGTCCCACCCATTTCACCATCAAAGCCCTGTGCCTGCACGTGGCGCACACCTGCAATCTGAACTGCACCTACTGCTTTGCCAGTCAGGGCAAGTACCACGGCGAGAGGGCAATCATGTCTCTGGAAACGGGCAAGCGTGCCATTGATTTCCTCATTGAAAATTCCGGAACCCACGTGAATCTGGACGTGGATTTCTTCGGCGGCGAGCCGCTGATGAACTGGGACGTGGTAAAAGCCATCGTGGCATACGGACGTGAGGAAGAAAAGAAGCACGGCAAAAACATCCGTTTCACCCTGACCACCAACGGCGTGCTCCTGGATGACGAGGTCATTGATTTCTGCAACCGGGAAATGCACAACGTGGTGCTTAGCCTGGACGGCCGGCGGGAGGTCCACGACCGGTTCCGCAAAAACTATGCCGGCGAGGGCAGTTACGATACCATCGTCCCCAAATTCCAGAAGTTCGTGGAGAAGCGTGGCACGGGCAGTTATTACGTCCGCGGCACGTACACCCATCACAATACCGATTTTCTCGCCGACATCCTCCACATGGCGGATCTTGGCTTTACGGAACTGAGCATGGAGCCGGTGGTCTGTGCACCGGGTGATCCCTGCGAATTGACAAAAGAGGATATGCCCATCCTGTTCGATCAGTATGAGAAGCTGGCGGTGGAAATGATCCGCCGGAAAAAGGAAGCACGCCCCTTCACCTTCTATCACTACATGATAAGCCTGGACGGCGGTCCCTGCATCTACAAGCGCGTATCGGGATGCGGCTCGGGCACAGAATATATGGCGGTTACCCCCTGGGGCGAGTTGTTCCCCTGCCACCAGTTCGTTGGCGACGATGCGTACAGCATGGGTGACATCTGGAAGGGCGTAACCAACACCGCCATGCGGGATCGATTTGCCCGGTGCAACGCCTATTCCCGACCGGATTGCGAAAACTGCTGGGCGAAGCTGTACTGCGCCGGCGGCTGCGCCGCCCACGCTTATCACGCCACCGGCGATATTGCCGGCGTGTACAGTTACGGCTGTGAACTGTTCAAAAAGCGAATCGAGTGCGCACTCATGGTAAAAATTGCGGAATCTCAGGAGACTGACGGCGAATAATTCCCTCTGTCTGATTCTATAATGCAGCAAGGAGCGTTACTATGACTACACTGACCAAAACCATACTTCCCGTCCGCGCGGCAGAAATGAATGGTACTTCCACCCTTCCGATCCTGTATGATACACAAAAGCCGGATCCGGACAGCGAAGGGACCGTCACCGATCTCTCCGAAGACGACGGGCTGTGGGTGGATTACGCACCTGTGCTCTCCGCCTTCCCTTACAAGGCGCAGGATCAGTATACCCGGGAACTGACGAAGGACGGCATGGACTGTTACGTTCTGGAAAATGATCTTCTGAAAGCCACATTCGTCCCCGAGGCCGGCGGCAAGCTTTGGTCGCTGTATGATAAAGCCGCTGAAAAAGAGCTTCTGTTTGCAAACCACGTTTTCCGTCCCGCCTATCTGGCACTGCGGAACGCCTGGACGTCCGGCGGCGTGGAATGGAACTGCGGTGCACGGCCGGGACATCATCCCTATACCTGCGCCCCTCTTTTCACGGCGGTACTCTCCCCGGAGGAATCGGGGATCGGCTGTCCGGTGCTCCGCTTCTATTCTTACGAGCGAATCCGTGAGATCACCCATCAGATGGATTTCTATCTGCCTGAGGGGGCCCGGTTTCTCCACTGCCGTATGCGGGTAGTGAACGACAATTACCGGGCTGCCGGCATGTACTGGTGGTCCAACATCGCCGTTCCAACGGATAAAAACGCGCGGTGCGTGGTGCCTGCCGATTATGCATACACACCGGCAGACGGAAAGATCTCCTGCGTGCCCGTACAGAATTTTAACGGTATTGATGACGTTACCTATCCCACCCGCAGTCCCATTGCGGTGGATTATTTCTTCAAGACATACGAAAATCATCGGCACTACACATCCCATCTGGATGAAAACGGCTATGGACTCGTGCAGACCTCCACCGCCCGCCTCAAGGGAAGAAAACTCTTCGTATGGGGCCAGGGACAGGGGGGAGAAAGATGGCAGGAGCTTCTCTCCGGTGACGACGGACAGGGCAAGTATCAGGACGGCAAATACTGCGAGATCCAGTGCGGTCTTGGGAATTCCCAGTACGAGATTCTCCCCATGCCGCCGAAAACCGCCTGGGAATGGATCGAATACTACGGACCCATGAAGGCCGATCCGCAAAAGATCCACGGCGCATGGAAGGATGCGCAGGCGGAGCTGGAGGCGCGGCTTGACGAGGCCGCCCCGCTGTCCGCCATGGAAGAAGAACTCACCGCCACGCGCAGGATGGCGCTGACCGCCGCGAAACCTGTTCTGTACGGTGAAGGCTGGGCTTCCCTGGAAAATCAGCGCCGTGCCACAAAAAATCTGCCGCCCATCTGTCCCCATCTGGATTTTGGTACGCCGGGTGAGGCGCAGCATATGTGGGAACATCTTCTTCTGACCGGCTCGCTGAAGGACGGCAGCGACGATAACGAGGCTCCTTTGTCCTATCAGAAAAGCACCCCGTGGATCCGGCTGCTGGAAAAAGCCGCCGGGGATGCGGATGCAAACTTTTGGAAAACCCATTATATGCTTGGCTGCGCGTACCTGTCCGAAGGCGATACGAAGCGGGCGGCGGAGGCTGCCGAAGACTCCCGCCGCTGTGAGATCAATGCGTGGAACACCTATCTTCTCGCAGAAATTCTCCGGGCAGACGGCAAGAAGCAAGAGGCGGCTGAGGCGGCGCTCACCGCCGCACGTCTCCAATCGGAGAATACCGATCTCTGCCGCCGTACCGCCGCCATGCTGATTGACGCCGGTATGTGGCAGGACGTGCTTGTCTTTGCCGATTCCCTGCCGGAGGAGATTCGGAATCTGCCCCGTATCCGCCTCTGCCGTGCTATTGCGGCAGAAAAAACGGACGATCTCCCCCTTGCTGCCGCCCTTCTTTACGGAGAGGACGGAACGCCGCCTTTGGTGATTCCCGATATTCAGGAAGGCGAAGTTGCTGTCACGTCTCTTTGGTTTGATCTGGAGGAGAAACGTGCCCGGGCAGAGGGGCGTCCCTTCGATCGGAACACCGCAAAACCGCCCAAAGATTTTGACTTCCGTATGAACAGCGCGGAATGATCCGCACTGTCCGCATGTATATACATCCATTATTTTAGGAGGACGAAACTATGCACTATCAAATCGTAGGCTCTCCCCTGCCCGCCGTCATCTGCGACGTGGCGGCAGGCGAAACGCTGATTACAGAGCGAGGATCCATGAGTTGGATGTCCCCCAATATGCGCATGGAAACTACCACGAATGGCGGTCTGGGCAAGGCACTGGGACGTATGTTTGCCGGCGAGGCACTGTTCCAGAACCGGTACACAGCGGAGGGCGATCCCGGACAAATCGCGTTTGCCTCCAGTTTTCCAGGCTCCATTCGTGATTTTGCCATCACGCCGGATAAGCCGATCATCGTACAGAAACGGGCGTTTCTTGCCGGTGAGGCAGGCATTCAGCTTTCCGTTCACTTCCAGAAAAAACTGGGGGCGGGCTTTTTCGGCGGTGAAGGATTCATCATGCAGAAGATCTCCGGCTGTGGCACGGCATTCGTGGAAATCGATGGCTACGCCTGCGAATACCAGTTGGAAGCCGGCCAATCCATGATTGTAGACACCGGATATCTTGCCATGATGGACGCAACCTGTACCATGGATATCACCACCGTCTCCGGTGCCAAAAATATGTTTTTCGGCGGCGAGGGGATCTTCCATACGGTCGTACGCGGTCCCGGCCGCGTCATTCTGCAGACGATGCCGGTACACGCGGTTGCTTCCGCCATCCGTCCCTATATTCCCACAAAATCCGATTAAAACACTTTTTCAATAATAATCCACCCGCATAGCGGGTGGTATTTCAGTTTCGGGCATAGCCCTAATACTACAGGCTACGCACAAGTGCGTCTTTTATTGGCCTGTCAGCCATGCATTTGTTACGATACCCCGCTCAAGCGGGACTAAAACC
>JAZQDY010000124.1:0-7000 GCA_045547015.1 Eubacteriales bacterium
TGGCAGAAATTTCTGCCGACATTTTTGAAAAGAACGCCGGCACTGCTCTGCAGTACGGTATCACCGAAGGATTTCCGCCTCTCCGCCAAGCGGTAGCGGAGCGTCTCAAGACAAAATTCCATATCGGCCGGGATTTCGACACTACGATCATTACCTCCGGCGGCAACCAGGGCCTGGAGCTTGCCTGCCGCGTTCTGTGCAATCCGGGTGACGTGGTGCTCTGTGAAAATCCCAGCTTTATCGGTGCACTGAATGCGTTCCGCGCTATCGGTGCCAAGACGGTAGGAATACCGCTCCACGAAGACGGCATTGACCCGGCTGAGCTGGAAGCTGCCTTGATCGCCCATCCCAACACAAAGATGATTTATCTGATTCCCACGTTCCAGAATCCCGCAGGAACCACCACCAGCGCGGAAAAACGTGCCGCTATCTACGAAATTGCCAAGAAGCACGGCGTAATCATTCTGGAGGACAACCCCTACGGCGATCTGCGCTTTGCCGGCGAGGATATTCTGCCCATCAAGGCCATGGACGATGCAGGCATCGTCATTTACTGCTCCTCCTTCTCCAAAATTCTTTCCTCCGGCATGCGTGTGGGCTTCGTGTGCGCGCCGGATGCCATCGTGCAGAAAATGGCTGTTGGCAAGCAGTGCGAGGACGTACACACCAATCAGTTCTTCCAGATGCTGTGCCATCGCTTTATGACGGAGCGGGATCTGGATGCACATATCGAAAATATTCGTGCCCTGTACCGGGACAAGTGCAGTCTGATGCTTTCCTGCCTCGATCAGTATATGCCGAAAGAGGTGCATTACACACGCCCCGAGGGCGGTCTGTTTATCTGGTGCACCCTGCCGGACGGCGTAGACATGAATGCATTCGTCAAAGCGGCTATTCAGAAAAAAGTGGCCGTGGTTCCCGGCACTGCCTTCAACTGCGACACGGAGGCCCCCTCCCAGTCCTTCCGTCTGAATTATTCTACCCCGTCCGATGATGATATCCGCAAGGGTATTAAACTGATCGGCGAGCTGGCGGCAGAAATGATCGGGTAAATCCTAACACTCTATTTACAGAAAGATGTAAAATCATGTTTATTGATACGATACAGATTTCCGTGCGTGCCGGCAACGGCGGCAACGGATGCGTTTCCTTCCGCCGGGAAAAATACGTGGCCAAGGGCGGACCGGACGGCGGTGACGGCGGCAACGGCGGAAACGTGGTGTTCCGCATAGATCCCCACATGAACACCCTCTTGGCTTTCCGATATAAGCGGAAATTTGCCGCAGAACCGGGCGGCGACGGAAGCGGCGCCAAGCGTCACGGACAAAACGGTGCGGACGTGATTATCAAAGTCCCCAAGGGCACACTGCTCCGGGATCCGGAGTCCGGCAAGATTATTAAGGATATGTCCGACGGAGAGGATTTCATCCTCTGCCGGGGCGGCAAGGGCGGCTGGGGCAACAAGCATTTTGCCACGCCTACCCGCCAGGTACCCCATTTCGCCAAACAGGGACGGGAGGGGGAAGCCCGGGACGTTCATCTGGAGCTGAAGCTGATCGCCGACGTGGGGCTCGCCGGTCTGCCTTCTGCGGGCAAGTCCTCCCTGCTCGCTTCCCTTTCCGCCGCGCGTCCCAAGATTGCCGACTACCACTTTACCACGCTGGAGCCGAATCTGGGCGTAGTATCCACCGGGCCGGAGCGCGGCTTCGTTATGGCGGATATCCCCGGTCTGATTGAAGGCGCGTCGGAAGGTGCCGGTCTCGGACACGATTTTCTGCGGCACATCGAGCGCTGCCGGCTGATCGTGCAGGTGATCGATATTTCCGGCATGGAGGGACGCACGCCGCTGGATGATTTCAACACCATCTCCACGGAACTGGAAAACTTCAGCGAGACGCTCGCTGACAAGCCGCGTATTCTGGTGGCGAACAAGTCCGATCTTCTGGATCCGGATACCCTGCCGCCGGACGGCACGCCGGAGGAAGACGTAAAGAAACTGATGGATATTGCCGATGCGCTCGGCTATAAACTGATCTTTATTTCCACCGCCACAAAGCTTGGACTGAAAGCACTGACGGATGAAATTGAGCGCCAGCTTGCCGAGCTTCCGCCCACCCTCACCTTTGAAACGGAGATTGAGCCTGTGGATCCCGAAACGGATAAGGAAGGCGCAGACGCCGTTCGTATCCGCCGGGGCGACAGCGGTGTCTATATCTGCGAAGGCGCATGGCTGGAGGCACTGGTAAAGCGCGTAAATCTGGACGAGAGAGAATCCCTCATGTATTTCCAGCGTATGCTGATCCAGGGCGGTGTAATCGACAAGCTGCGCGCCGCCGGCTGTGAAGAAGGCGACACCGTACACATGTGCGGCATAGAATTTGATTTTGTGGAGTAACCGCTCCTCTACGTACAGAAAGGAACAAAGACATGGATATCAAGGAAAAAATCTCGAAGATTGTGGAAAACGCAGTCAAAATGCTGAAAGAGGACAAAAATCTTCTCAAGAGTTTTCAGGCTGAACCGGTGAAGGTACTGGAAAAGATCGTTGGTAAAGATCTGCCGGACGAGCAGGTGGAAAAGGTTATCGATCTGATTAAAGCAAAACTCGCCGCCGATGATATCGCCGACAAAGCGGAGGATATCAAGGATAAGCTGAAGGGACTCGGCAAGCTGTTTGGGAATTAAGCATAGGAAAAGGACTGCTGTACGAAATACGGCAGTCCTTTTTCGTTTTGTATCCTGCAAAAAATTTACACCAGTTTACGGTATTCAGCAGGGGTAAGTCCCGTTTCCGCTTTGAACGTTTCACGGAAATACGTAACGGAATGGAATCCGTTCTTCTCCGCAATTTGAGCAAGAGAATCTTTCGTAAGCCGCAAATCGGCGGCAGCATGCTCCACACGAAGTGCGTTGCGGTATTTTATCGGTGTAGTGCCAAGTTCATCACGGAAAAGATGATACAGCAGAGATTCACTGACGTGACAAACTGCGGCAAGGGCGGTTACGGAAAAATCTTCCGTGTAGTGCGTATCAATATATTTTGCGGCTATTATCACCGCATCACTGTATTTCGGAACGTCGGAAAAGGCGAGCCGGGGCAAAATTTCCGCATACAGGCTGTAATATTGCCCGAGTGCACGGATCATATTCACACGGTCACAGGTAGCAAACAGCGTGTAAATATCGTGAATCCGTCTTTCAATATCCGCAATTCCTTCCGTATGCACACACTGCAAGGCAATCACACTGCCCGACTCTGACAACGTCACCTTATTCGATATGATCCTCATAGCGTAGTATTCGATATCTGAATCTCCTCGCCAGGATGCACTGTAACGCAAGCCCTCGGGAATATACAAAAGATCTCCTTTTTCACCGCAAAGGCGGATTCCCGGCGAGCTTACCAAAACCTGACCGCTTACCACATAAATAAAAACGGAATCCTTCTGCCCCATCCGTGCGTCAAAATACTGCGGGCAGCAGAAGTGCATCCGGCTGATTCCAAACTCTGTCATGCAGAGTTTCTTTTTATAAATGCAGTTTTCCATAAATATCCCTCTGATTCCTGCAGGATTGTTTCTTTCTTCTGCATTATACCATATTTACGACCCGGCGGCAATATGGTATAATGATTTTACCCAAAAAAACGGAGGCATCCCTATGAAAGCAATTCTGGTGAACCCCGACGAGTCCCTTACCTTTAGCGAAGTGCCGGATCCCGCACTTGGCGACGAGGACGTCCTTGTTGAAATACATTTTGCCGCTTTGAACCGTGCCGATCTTATGCAGAGAGCCGGCGATTATCCCCCGCCGCCCGGATGCCCTGAATGGATGGGTCTTGAGATCGCCGGAAAGATCGTAAAAATGGGACCTGCCGCCACGGAAAAATCTGCATGGAAAATCGGTGATTCCGTCTGTGCCCTTCTCGGCGGCGGCGGCTATGCCGAATACGCGAGCGTGAAGTATGATATGCTCATGCCTGTGCCAAAAGGTCGGACTCTTGCGGAAGTTTCTGCCATGCCGGAAGCCTACGCCACGGCTTATCTGAATCTCTTTATAGAAGGAAAGGCGAAATCCGGTGATACGCTTCTCATGCACGCCGGAGCCAGCGGTCTTGCCTCCGTTGTGATTCCCATGGCAAAAGCGTTTGGCCTGCGGGTTATCACCACCGTACTTTCCGATGAGATTGCCGAAAAAATAAAGCCTTTGGGAGCAGACATCGTTGTCAATTCCGCGAAAGAAGATATTACCGGCGTACTCAAGGCACAACTGGAAGCCGGGCATCCCGTGGACATTGCCATTGACTGTCTGGGCGGTGAGATCATGGGTAAGTGTCTCCCCTATCTGTCCCACGGTGCCCGCTGGATCATGATTGCTGCACTGGCAGGAAGAACAACGGAAATCGATCTGAAAAATATTTACGTGCGGAACGTGCGGATCATCGGCTCCACGCTTCGCTCGCGCACACCGGAAGTGAAAGCACAGCTGCTGCGTGAGCTGGTACTGAACGTATGGCCAAAAGTGGAGGCCGGTATGATAAAGCCCTCCATTTACAAGATACTCCCCATCACGGAAGCGGAAGCCGCTCATGCTATTCTGCAGCGCGGCGAAAACATCGGAAAGGTGGTGCTCCAGGTAAAATGAAGCCAACGTTTTTACAGTATGATAAACCACTGCTCTGTGCCATGATACAGTGCCACACGCCAGCTGAGTGCATCGAAAAGATCAAACTTTCCTTCGCCGGCGGTGCGGACGCTCTGGGAATCCAGTTATGCAAACTGAAAAACGAATACAAAACGAAAGAAATACTCACTGAAATATTCGCCGCCTGCGAAGGCAAGCCTATCTACGCCACCAACTACCGTATCGCACACAATGAGGGAAAATCCGACGAGCAATGCGCCGAAGAACTGCTCCTCGCGCTGGATGCCGGTGCTACTCTCGTGGATGTTTTCGGCGATATGTTTGAAAAAGGTGCAGATTACGAAGTGGCAACAGATCCTATCGCGGTAGAAAAACAGAAAGCGCTCGTAAACGAAATTCACAAGAGAGGCGGTGAGGTACTGTTCTCCAGCCACACACTCCGCGACATCAGTGCCGATGAGTCGGTGATGATCGCCAGAACACACATTGAACGCGGTGCGGACGTAATAAAGATCGTAAACAGTATTGACGACGAAAAACGCATTCCCGAAAATATTACGGCAATCCAGAGAATTACCGAAATGACCGACAAAAAACTCCTTCTTCTCGTAAGCGGCAAGGGGCAGATCGTCCGCTATATCGGCCCGCATTTCGGGGTTTGCATGTACCTCTGCGTGGCTTATCACGGCTACACGGACACCCCGGAGCAGCCGCTGCTGCAAAACGCCAAAGCAGTCCGCGATGCCGTTCGCTTCGCCTAACAACGGTCGTGGCCCCTTACTAAGAATTCCACATTACGAATGACAAAACGGTAAAGGAGATACCGATATATGAAAAAAATACTCGTTCCCGGCGGCACCGGTGCCATGGGCACCTATCTTGTGCCCGAACTCCGGCGACTTGGATATAAAGTGGATGTAGTTTCCCTGGAAGACGCGGCATCCACCGATCCCGACCTTCGCTATTTCAAAGCGGATTTTTCCGACAACGGTATAATGGAGCAGTTTCTGCAAAATGACTACGATGCCATCATTGACTTTATGCTGTATAAAGAGGCACCCTTTCTGAAGCGGATGGACAGACTTATGACAGGCACCGAGCATTACATCGGATTGTCGACCTATCGCGTGTACGCAGACTGCGAGCACCCGATTACCGAACGCTCACCCCGATTAATGGACGTCATGAAGAATCCCTTGTATATCCGCAGCGACGATGAGTATTCCCTTTATAAAGCACGGATAGAAAACGCTGTTATCGCCTCCAAGCACACGAACTGGACATTTCTGCGTCCCTCCGTTACCTTTTCAAAACGGCGGTTCCAGCTTGTTACACTGGAAGCAGATTCAGTAATTGGTGCGGCAAAGAACGAACTGACGCTTCTGCTTCCCCGGCAGGCAATGCAGAAACAAGCTACCATGACGTGGGCAGGTGACGTTGCAAAGATGGTATCCCGTCTGCTGTTTAACAAACAGGCTATGCGTGAGATCTATCACCCCGCCACCTCGGAACACAACTCGTGGGAGGTAATCGCCGGCTACTACAAAGACCTTCTCGGCTTGAAATACGCTGTCGTTGACAAAGACGAATATCTCTGTGCCATCACGGACGGCGCCATGGACGTCAGTGCGTGCTGGCAGCTCGAATACGACCGTCTGTTTGACCGCGTAATGGACAACAGCAAAATACTGAATATAACCGGCATGAAACAGTCGGAGTTGACACCCGTATATGAAGCCTTGAAAAACGAGCTTGCTGCTCTGCCCAAAAATGCGTTTTCCGGCATTTCACCGATGCTGCAAAGAATCCGTGCCTATTGTCTGAACAAAGGCATCGTATAAATTTTTTGCGGTGATACCGTGTAGGGGTAAAAAAAGAAAATGCGAAGTCTACCTCCGGAACATGTCCGTGTTCCGCCAGTTCATGACGGATCTTTTGGCCTATTTCCGCCGGGAGCTTTCCGCCGGATGCCCCCAAAAACCAATTTTTTACCTCACCTATACTACCGGCGATATGCTCACGTTTTTGCAGTAAAACAAATATATACTAAGGAGACACACATGAAAAAACTTCTTGCTCTTGTTCTCGCCGTGTTTATGCTGCTTCCCGCCATGATCGCTTGCAATAAAAACACCGATGATCCCGCGGGGACTACCGCTCCGGCAGAAACGAAGCCTGCGGAAACGCTGGACCCTAACGACCGCAAAAACGCCAAGGACAATCTCCCCGCCGATTTTAACATGAACAGCGAAACGGTGGGCGTTCTCACCCGGCATACCTATCGCCAGATCGACTGGGACGGCGGCGACGCCGTGGAGTCGGACGTTCTGGCACAGGCAGTGTTCAACCGTACCGA
>JAZQDY010000125.1:0-10358 GCA_045547015.1 Eubacteriales bacterium
ACTCCTTGGCTCACAGAACGACATGGCTACGATCCGACTTCCCTGGGCATGAACGTTATCGGATGCGACCCCTACATCACCATCGACGGCGCATGGCATCTGTCCCGAGCTATCCACAAGGCCGGTACGTACGACGAAATCTTCGAGCAGTGTGATTATATTACCCTGCATGTTCCCGCAACCCCCCAGACCAAGAACATGATAAACAAGGACTCCATCGCCAAGATGAAGGACGGCGTTCGTATTCTGAACCTCTCCCGTGCTGATCTTGTGAACATCGCAGATTTGAAGGAAGCTCTGGCTTCCGGAAAAGTAGCATCCTACGTAACTGACTTCCCCACGGAAGAAAGCATCAACGTAAAGGGCATCGTTGCCATTCCTCACCTGGGCGCATCCACGGAAGAAAGCGAAGACAACTGTGCAGTAATGGCCGCCAACGAGATTATCGATTTCCTGGAAAACGGCAACATCAAGAACAGCGTTAACTACCCGAATGTGTCCATGCCCCGCACAGCAGACCATCGAGTAGTAATCCTGCACAAGAATATCCCCAACATGATCTCCCATATCTCCGGCTCTCTGGCTGAACAGAACATCAACATTGAAAACCTGGTTAACTCCTCCAAGGGAGATTTTGCCTGCACAATTGCTGAAACCAATTCTGATCTCACCGACAGTGTGCTCGCCAGCATCTCTTCTATGGAAGGCATTATCCGCGTAATCAAGATTGCCTGATTTTACCTTTACAAAACCGGCGGCGTCATCGCTGCCGGTTTTTCGGTATGTGTGGAGAATTTTATGAATAAAAAGAAAAAATGGCGTCATTTCCTGCTTTTCATAATGATTTTTGGAATTCTGGCTGTTCTGTCCGTATTTGCCATCCGTGCGTATATGCTCTTCGCCGCAAATGATGTGATTACTTCCGCTGAAAACGCTGCGGATTTCGGGGCGGATTGCATTCTTGTTCTCGGTGCCGGCGTACGCGATGACGGAACGCCCAGCGATATGTTGGCAGATCGCTTGAAAACCGGGCTCGCTTTGTATAAAAACGATGCCGCGCCCAAACTTCTCATGAGTGGAGACCACGGTCAGACAGAGTATAATGAAGTGGGGGTTATGAAAGCATACGCTTTAGAGGCAGGCGTGCCATCCGAAGATGTATTTATGGATCACGCCGGTTTTTCCACCTACGAAAGTCTGTATCGCGCCCGGGATGTTTTCAAAGCAAAACGTGTAATAATCGTCACGCAGGAATATCATCTGCCGCGTGCCCTCCATATCGCTCACAGTCTTGGTCTGGAAGCTGTCGGCGTGCCGGCTGATCTGCATGTTTACTACGGTCAGGCGATGCACGATCTCAGAGAAACTGCTGCTCAGACGAAAGATTTTCTGAAATGCCTGTTCAAGCCGAAACCAACGTATCTCGGTGACGCCATTCCGGTAAGCGGAGACGGCAATCTTACCAACGACTGAATCGCGTTGTATCTTTCCCTTGAATCTCTGTACTGTTTCCGTCGTGTGAAATCGCTTTCACCTCACGATTATTCTTATCCGGAGGCAACCTATGCCCACTAAGATAAAATTCTCTGCCATCGCGCTTGCTGCGGTTATGCTATTCTCCAGCATTATCTGCCTTACAGGATGCGGGAAGACCGGCACCGCAAAGACCTATACGCTGAATGATTCCATCGTAGAAACTCCAAAAGCCTGGAATCCACACACCGCAAAAACTGACGCAGACCGGTACATTACAAACTACACTAATATCGGTTTTGTAGATGTATCCATCGATGAGGACGGCATTAGTTATACATGGGTATACGAAATGGCTGATTCCATTGACGATATTACCGCCGGCTTCAACGACAGGGAAAAATGGAATATCACGGAAGATGCCGGCCGCGTGTACAAAATCACACTGAATTCCGATGCAGTCTGGTCCAACGGCGACAAGATCAATGCAGATTCGTACATCTACTCCCTAAAACAGCTGCTTGATCCAAAAATGCAGAACTACCGTGCCAGTGCCTACTGTATCGGCAATACAGCAATTCTGAACGCGGACAAGTACTTCCAATCCGAAACGCCCGTATACACTCCCGTTGTACCTGCATACAAAAATGGGGACGCACCAGACTACTCCTATGACATCGAAAATAACACCGTATACATGCACCTGACCAGCAAAAGTATGTCCCTTACCGATAAATACTCCGTATACGATCTTCTGGACATGGGTTACATCAAAGTTGAAGACTACAGCATACTCGCTGATAATCAAAACGCTTTCGGTTATGTAGAAATCAATGACACTACCCGTGAAGCGGCAAAAAAGGTCGCCGCGCAGTTTCTGGCACCCTTCGGCATGACTTACTCCGATGAGATGTTTAAAAAGATGCTCTTCTGTGACACCGGGGCTTTCACTGATTCTTATGATTTTTCAAACGTAGGTCTCTGCAAATCCGGCGAGTATGAGCTGATTTATATCACCGCACAGCCGGTGGATATGTTCTCTTTCCTCACTGCCATGACCAGCACCTGGCTTGTTCATGAAGGACTGTATGAATCCGGAAAAACAACTACCGGTGATCTGGTTACCACAAACTACGGTACTTCCGTTGACACGTTCCTCTCCTATGGACCGTACAAACTCGTTATTTTTGAAAAGGACAAGCAGATCATAATGGAAAGGAACGATGCGTGGTACGGTTACTCCGACGGTAAGCACAAGAATCAATACATGACCACCACTATAAAATGCGATATCATTGCCGACCACAGCACCGCGATCCGGCTCTTCAGGCAGGGGAAATTGGACGGTGTTTCTCTCACCGCTTACGATATGGACACATATAGGATGTCCGATTACCTTCTGAAGACGGATACACCCTACACTTTCCGTTATATCTTTGCAACTGATATCAATAAGCTTGCTGCGCTGGAGACTGGCAAGGACGACAACAAGAAAATACTCGCTTACGACGATTTCCGCAAGGCGATCTCTCTTTCCATAGACAGAACCACCTTAGTACAAAAGGCCACTCCCGGGTACAAGCCGGCATACGCCTTATTCAACAGCTTGTACTTCTGTGATGCTGCCAATAATCCAAGCTCCGTTTACCGCAGCACCGTTTCCGGTAAAGAAGCCGTTCTTGATTTGTACGGCATTGCGTACGGCGCCGGCAAAGAGTATGCGGACATTGACACCGCCTATGCCGCTGTTACCGGGTACGATGCAGGGCAGGCAAAAAAACTGTTCCAGTCGGTATACGAACAGGCAAAAATGGATGGGAACTACATCGACGGTCAGATGATTACCATCAACTGCATGGTCTCCCCGGCGGATACACTTACACCCGACGAACAAATGCAGGAAACGCTTCTGAATCAGTTTCTGAAAGCCGCTGCAGAAGGCACCGGCTTTATGGACAAAATTTCCGTTAAATTCCATTGCGGCGCGGCTGACCGTTACAAGGACGTTGCTGACGGCAAGATTGAAATGATTCTCGGTGCCTGGGACGCTGACATATTCAACCCATTCTCCGCCATCCGCTGCTACACGGACGCCGACTACATGGACGGTCTTGCAATGATTAATGAGTCCTGCGGATGGAATCCCTCCGCGGAAACGCTGGAACTCACCGTCGACATAGACGGTGACGGGAAACCGGAATCCGTCACGCACACGCTGAAGGATTGGGCACAGCTGATAAACGGCGGTATCTGTGAGGAAGCCGGCAGCCAAGCTTCGTCCGCCATTCAAGATCCCGACATAAAGCTTACTGTCCTCGCGGCACTTGAGAACGCTGTTCTCGCTTCTTATCAGTGCATTCCCTTCGCTTCAGAAACGTATTGCCAGCTCTATTCTCAGCAAATTCGGTACTTCACGCTGGATTACAACATCATGTACGGCTACGGCGGTATCCGTCTTTTGACATACAATTATGATGATGCAGAATGGGACGCGTATGTTGCCGCTCAGGGCGGTACGCTGCGTTACGAATAATCGGATCCTGCCGCTCTTTTATCCATAGTGAAACGCCCGAAATAAAGCGGAAACGCTTTAAATCATAGTGAAAAAATCAGAAATTATTGACTCGGAGGTCACGATCCCCGTGAACACTACCAAATTACGAAATTATCTGAAACCTTACTGGCTGCCTGCCCTCCTCTCTCCTCTGCTTATGATCGGAGAAGTGGTTATTGATCTGCAGCAGCCAAAGCTTATGTCGAAAATTGTCAACGACGGTGTTTTGAACGGCGATTTGTCCGTTATCCTCACCATCGGCGTAAAAATGCTTCTGCTGGTAATCGTAGGCGGAATCATGGGAAGTCTATGCGCCTACACTGCCAGCGTTGCCTCACAGGGATTCGGAAACGATCTCCGCAGGGACAGTTTTAACCGCGTAATGAAACTCTCCCTGCAGCAAACGGATCACTTTACCACCGGCTCTCTCGTCACACGTCTCACAAACGACATTACTGCACTGCAGGAATTGGTACAGATGATCCTCCGTATGTTCGTGCGTGCGCCTATCCATCTTTTGGGCGGATTATTTATGTGCCTGACACTCAATCTGAAATTCGGATACATCATGCTGATCTCTCTTCCCCTGCAGGCACTGGCTGTTTTCCTTCTGGTGAGAAAAGCCAATCCTTTGTACGCTAAAGTACAGACAAAAATTGACCGGGTGAACTCTGTGGTACAGGAAAATGTTTCCGGCGCCCGGGTAATCAAAGCGTATACCCGTGAAGACTACGAAATCGACCGGTTCGACGGTGCAAACAAAGATTTCAAGCAGACAAACCTGCGCGTGCTGGAACTGACGTCTTCCATCATGCCTATTCTTATGATCGTCATGAACCTGTCCGTAATTGCCATCATCTATCTGGGCGGCTGGCAGGTAGAGGCCCGCCGGATGGACGTAGGCGACATCATGGCGGCAACCCAATACATAACCCAGGCGCTTATGTCTGTCATGATGGTAAGCATGATCTTCCAGCAGCTTGCACGCGGTCGCGCCTGTGCAGAGCGAATCCGTGAGGTACTTGCTTCGGATCCGGCTGTCAAAAACGGTACCGCAGTTTCGGGTACGGAAACCGGCACGGTGACCTTCCGGGACGTATGCTTTAAATATCCCGGATCTGCCGGTGATAACGTGCTGAACCACGTATCTCTCACCATCCGTAAAGGCGAAACCTTAGCCATTATCGGTGCTACGGGCTCGGGAAAATCCACCCTGGTAAATATGATTCCCCGTTTTTATGATGCCGTAAGCGGCGACGTGCTGGTGGACGGCGTCAACGTACGGGACTGGGATCTGCACGCACTTCGTCAGCGTATCAGTTTCGTTCTGCAGAAGAGTGAACTGTTCTCCGGTACGGTGAAAGAAAATATCGCCTGGGGCAAAGAGGATGCCACGGATGAGGAAATCCGTACGGCCGCTTCCATTGCCCAGGCACAGGAGTTTATTGACACGATTCCCGGTCAGTACGACGGATGGATTGCTGCACGCGGCACTTCCCTGTCGGGCGGTCAGAAACAGCGCATGGCTATCGCACGTGCTGTTGTTCGTAAACCGGAAATCATCATTTTTGACGACAGCACCTCTGCCCTCGATTTGAGCACAGAGGCTCGTCTGCAGGCTGCCCTGCGAGAGCACCTCGCCGATACAACCGTAATTCTGATCGCACAGCGTATTGCCAGCGTAATGCACGCCGATCGCATTGCCGTCATTGAAAACGGCACGATCACGGCTTGCGACACTCACGATAACTTAATGAAATCCAGTGAAACGTACCGGGATATTTACGCATCCCAGATGAAAAACGGAGGTGAAAACGAATGAATGCACAGAATCAGCCTCCGAAGAATCAAGCAAACCGCCCCTTTGTCGGTCCGGGCGGTCCGGGCGGCGGCCCCAGAAACATGAATGCACGCATCAACCGGGAAAAGCCAAAGGATGCAAAAGGTACGTTTCTGAAATTGATGAAATATATCGGCCGCTCCAAATACCTTCTCCTGCTTCTTTTCACGGTAGTGATCGTTTCCACCGTGCTGACTCTTGCCGCACCTGCTCTGCAGGGAAAGGCCATTGATGCGATCACCCTTACACCGGATACCGGCAAGGTATCCGTGGATTTTGATTCCCTTGTGAAAACGCTGATTCTCCTGGCATGCGTTTACATCGGATCCTCCCTTCTGCAGCTGTGCCAGGGCCTGCTTTCCGCGCGGATTTCACAATCCACCGTCTACACCATGCGCAAGGAATTGTTCCGTAAAATCTCCCATCTGCCCATCAGTTATCTGGACTCCCATCCCCACGGGGATATCATGAGCCGCATGACAAATGACGTAGACAATATTTCCAATACGATCTCCTCCTCCATCTCTTCCCTGTTTTCCAGTGCACTAACCCTTGTGGGCGCCTTGTACATGATGATATCCTACAGCTGGAAGATGGCACTGATCGCTATGGTAACGATCCCCTTGACGATCTTTGTATCCAGTACGCTCTCCAAATTCATGCGGAAATATTTTGTACAGAGGCAGAAGATCCTCGGCAGCCTGAACGGTCAGGTGGAAGAAATGGTCACCGGCTACAAAACGGTTATGGCGTACGGAAAAGAAGAAATGGCTTGTGCCCGCTTTGCGGAAACGAGTGAAGAATTCCGAAAATGCAGCATCCGCGCCAACGTATGGGGCGGGATCATGGGTCCCTGCAACAATCTGATAAATAACCTGAATTATCTGATCGTGGCGGCATGCGGCGGCTATTTTACCATTAAAGGTCAAATTTCCGTGGGCGATATTCAGGCTATACTGCAATACTCCCGACAGTTGTCTCATCCCATCAACATGATTGCCAATCTGTATGCACAGATCATGACCGCCATCGCCGGAGCAGAACGCGTATTTGCCATTCTGGACACGCCTGACGAAATCGACGAAGGAAAAACGGCACTCAATCCCCAGAACGTCCGTGGTGAGATTGAATTCAAAAACGTCTGCTTCTCCTATACCCCAGAGAAGCCAGTTCTAAAAAATCTGAATCTGACCGTACAGCCCGGACAGAAGATCGCCATCGTCGGCGCCACCGGCTCCGGTAAGACAACAATTGTAAACCTGCTCACACGCTTCTACGAGCTCGACAGCGGCGAAATTCTACTGGATGGAACGAACATCACAGAAATTCCCAAAGACGATCTCCGCGGCTCTATCGGCATTGTACTGCAGGATACTGTTCTGTTCTCGGATACCATTGCGAAGAATATCCGCTACGGCGAACTGGATGCCTCCGAGGAAGAAATGAGCAGTGCAGCATCCATGGCAAACGCCGCCGGATTTATTGATCGACTCCCTGAGGAATATGAAACCCAACTCTCCGAGGCGGGCAGCAATCTGAGCCAGGGACAGCGCCAGCTTCTGTCCATCGCCCGTGCCATCCTGTCCGATCCGAAGATTCTCATTCTGGACGAGGCAACCTCCAGCGTAGATACCCGTACGGAAATGCACATTCAGGAAGCGCTTGTTGCCCTTATGAAAAATCGGACCAGTCTGATTATTGCACACCGCCTTTCCACGATTCGCGACGCTGATAAAATCGTCGTAGTAAAAGACGGATGTATCGCAGAGGCAGGCAGTCACGACGAACTTCTTGCACAAAAAGGCGAATACTATACACTCTATCAGAATCAGTTCGCCGGCTTTGCCACTTGAAAGAACAAAAAAATCCCGTGCTGTGCACGGGATTTTTTCTTGTATCAGCTTACTGAATAACGATCAAGGATACGGTATCACCGTTGGCAATGTATTCAACAGTCTTACCGAAGGTATCAGACAGTTTCTTTGCGGCAACCTTATGATCCTCACCAATCTGTACGATTCTGGTGGAAGCGTTTACGTGGTAAGTGGTTTCACCGATAGTTACAGTAGATGCGGTGTGACCGGTTACTTCGCCGGAAGCAATCTCACCGTTTACATCCACGATCGTTCCATCGGAACCGATCAGGTATACGCTATCCAGCGTCAGACCTACAACAGTGGTCAGTCTATTCTCAACAGCACCGGTTGCGTAGTTGAATACAGTGTACTCAAGGTACGTCACGTTATTCTCAAAGACAACACCGTTCAGCGCCAGAAGACGTACGGACTGTGCAGCAGAATCATAGTTTCCGAGGCTGCCGTCGCTTACATAGAGGTAGCGAAGCGTTTCTACGGAACCTGCCTCATTGGCAAACACGGCAACAACCTTGGCACCGTCATTTACATGAATGGCAGAATTGTACGCACCCTTCTTCACCTGCAGCTCGCCTTCGTTCACAACAAGAATCGTGGTGTTATGATCCGTCACAAACTTCATAGAGGATGCACCGTTCAGAGATGCTGCGATAGATGCTTCACCGGCAGAGAACGTGAAGTAAGTGTTCTCACCCTTGGAAAGGGTCGTACCGTTGGCAGAATCAATGATTACGGCAATCTCATCCGTACCGAAGCCGTTCTGCACGAACTTGTTGATACCGGTTGCAATCACGCCTTCGCTTACTTCCGGAGCAATCAGCGTGTACATATCACCGTTTACGGTGTATCTGTATACTTCACCGGCGGTAACAGATGCATTTGCGGTGTAGATATTACGGTTTATCCCGTCAATATTCACCGTTACAACATAGCGGAACGCGCCGTTGGTGAATACGGGAAGTGCGTTGGTCATTGCTACAAGATAATTCGAGTGTTCGGTAACGATGGTCTCACCGATAACAGCCAGAATCTCATCACCGCGGATAACGACCTGTGCATTGGCACCGATCATCAGTGCAGATGCGATAGAGGAAGCGGTAATACCTGCCTTGGCATTACCCAGCTTGTAGGTCACACCGGCAATCTTCGCGTTGGTAGAAGTAATACGGGTTACAACGCCGAAGAGAATATCCAGCACCTCTACGATCTCCAGTTCCTTCGTCTGGGAGTTGAAATAGTAGAGAACGTATTCGCCAATCTTTGCATCTGCCTTGTTGGAGAAGCCGCCGGTCAGCTGTGCCTCAGTCAGATTACCGGCAATATTAATCTTACCGTCAGTATCCACCTGGAATTTGCCAACCTGGAAATTGCGGAGAATTGCCACGGAAGCGGTAGAAGAATCACCGTAGAATACCAGTTCAATGGCGTACAGACCAAGACGGGCATTCAGTGCGTCCAACGTGGTAAGCTGGGTCAGCGTCTTGTCATTCTCATATGCGTATACGAGAAGCTCGTTTGCATTGGTTGCAAGAATATCAGAGAAGTTCTCCACAACCGTGTAGTTATTGCCGCCAATGGTGACGTAACCATTCGTAGTATTCACCTCAGCGGAGGTATACACCTCAGTCTCGCTGTTCTCAATAGCGCTGAGCACACTGATCAGCTTATTATTGCTGTTGATCGTGTAGATTACCTTAAAGGTACGGCCCAGATAGTCATTGGCAGAACCGTTCAGACCAAGCTCGGAAAAATTCACCGTCATGGCCTGCGGCAGGTTCGCATCGTTATAGTAGCGAAGCGTTACGTAGCCGTCCTTTACTACCGTATTGCCCACCAGTGCATAATCATTGGTAGCCACAATCGTAGCCTCATCCATCTCATAACCGAACACACGCTCAATAATCGTGGTGGTTTCATAAATTACGTTCCCGCCGGCAAGGCTCTTGGGAACAAGATACTCAGCAGTCAGGGCATTGTAAAGAATGATAGCGGTCTCTCCACGGGTCAGCGTCTCCGTATAGGCTACGTTCTCAAGTCCGCGGTCAAGGCCCAGCTTGATAGCTGCATCAATGTACGTCCAGGGATAACCGTTGTTCATAGCGTTGCTGGACTGTCCCAGTGCACGCACAAGCATAGTCATGGCATCCTGCAGCGTAATACCCTCGAGCGGCTCAAAGGTAGAGCCGGACGTACCGAGTATGTAGCCGGATGCATTCGCCCAGGAAATCGCACCGTGATAGGTATCATCGTACAGATCCGTAAAAGGCGAGGTGTTCACGCGGCCGCCGCTCTGCTTATTCAGCATGAGACGGAACAGAAGAAGTGCCATCTGTTCACGGGTCACGTTTTCGTCCGGGGAAAATTCATTTTCCGAAGTACCGATGATTACGCCGATATCGGAAAGGATATCAATCTCATCCCGGGCGGTGTTTTCCGCGGTAACATCGTTATACTCACGGGCAAATACTGCCGGAATACCGGCGCACATGATCATAACTGCCAAAGCCGCGGAAAGAATTCGTTTGAAACTTGCGTTTCTTGCGTTTCTCATAAAATGAGTTCCTCCTGTGGTTTTTTGTTTTCGGAGAGAACCTTTTCGTCTCTCGCAACGATATGA
>JAZQDY010000126.1:0-6089 GCA_045547015.1 Eubacteriales bacterium
CCAGCACGGCTGGTGGTCATGACTTTACTCTGTGCGAAGTGCCACCACCGGATCTTTCCGAGCAGCACTGCGGGAAGGAATAATACCTGCAATCAGTGTAAGGAGCATACTGATCACCACGAGGCCAACCGCCACGGGAAGCGGCAGATGAGCGCTCAGATTGGAAATGCCCGTCACATGATGCAGAATCATATTGATGGGAATACAGAGAAGATAGGTAATCAATACACCCAGAAGACCGGAGGTAAAGCCGATTATCATCGTTTCTGCATTGAACATACCGGACACGTTTTTCTTGGAGGCACCGATAGCGCGGAGAATACCGATCTCTTTGGTTCTCTCCTGCACGGAAATCAGCGTAATTACACCGATCATGATGGAGGAAACGATCAGCGACACCGCCACGAAGGCAATCAGCACGTAGGTGATCGCATTGATAATCGTAGTAATGGACGACATCATAATGCCTACGTAGTCGGTATAAGTGATGCGGTGCAGTTCGTCTACTGTATCGTTATAATCGGCGATGCACTCTTCCAGCACATCCTTATTTTCAAAAGAGGATGCATACAGATGAATCTTGGAAGGATCGTCCAGGCTCACGTATCCGAGCGTACGAAGATTGTTTTCATAGGTGCTGTCGGAGAACTGAAGAATCTCCTCATAGTATACGGCACACTGCTCCGTAGTATAGGAGGGGAGCACCATGGAAAGGGCACCGGAAAGCTGAGCACTGCTCATCTCTGCCATTTTTTCCTGCACACCGGCGGCATACTGGATACGGTACTGCTCTTCCGCCATTTCAGAAAAGAGTTCTTTCATATCCTCATCGGTGAAAGAATGCATGTACCGCTCAATTTCCTCCGTACTCATACCCATCTGCTGGGAGAAAGCCTGCACCATAGCGGCTTCCATATCCTCACGGGTCATGGAGCCTACGTGCTGAGACACAGCGGCCTGTACCTGTTCCTCAGGCGGAATGGACATAATGTCAATATACGCCTGCGCCCGCTGCGTTTCCGTAAGCGTCTCAATATACTTTCTGAATTCCGCTTCTTTTTCTTCGGCAGAAAGCGATCCGGTATTCTCCCGGAACGGAAGTCCCGTGAAAATATCCGTTTCCGAATCTGCAAGCTGTGCACGAATTGCCTCAGAATCCTTGCCCGCTTCTATGATATACTCCGTCAGTGCAGAGGTATATCCGATGGTACCGGTCAGCATACTGGATACGGTATCCTCATTTTTACGGATGATGCCGGTCACTTTCAGAGAAAGGCCGTTATCGTAAAGATATTTGAGTCCTGCACTCGTATTCCTGAGATCCGTGTACAAACCGCTGTGCTCGTCCAGGGTATATACCTCCGACTGCAGAACGGTCCGGAACTGCAAAGCGCATATCTCCTCAAAAGACCAGGATTTCATTTCCAGATCCAGCGAACCCTGCTTAATAGCGGCATCTGCCAGAAGATCAATTTCTGCTTTAGATTTCAGACCCAGCGCGTACAGCGTCATATCGTCCAGCTCATTGCGGGAATCCACCACGAGAACGATCTCGTCGTAGGCTGCCGGCCAGCGGCCGTAGATCACGTCATACTGACTCTCCAGCAGATCGTTTACGGGCTTCCCGTTATCGCCGGGAAGCAGTTCCTGCCAAAGATTGCTCATGGGGGACATGGACATCATAGACATACCGCCCGTGAGCGTGGACGACTCCTGGGCACTGATTACGCCGCTCAGGTCAAGCCCGAGATTCTCCACAAGGATCTCCTGCATCAGCGTTTCCGTATCGGAATGGATAATCGTGCCATCCACATTCTTTGTGTATATCAGAAGCTCCGTATCATAACTGTACTGGACACCGTTCAGTGCATTGTAAAACGGACTTTCCTCATCGGCATACTGTTTTTCCAGATACACCTTGAACGATTTAAGGTCGTTATCTGTAGTTTCCAGCGTACTCATGGCGTTCACCATATCGTACAGCATGGATTTCTGATACACCGCATCCAATTCATGCGCCTCCGCCGACTCTGCCGACCCCATGAACATTTCCATAAGTGAGCCAAGCTCTATGCTCTGCGCCTCCAGCGTCAGCGGATAGGAGGAAAGCGTATCTTCCTGCACTGCGTCGATATACATAGTCGTACCCTGGGACACGGCATAAATCAGTGCAATACCGATAATACCGATACTGCCGGCAAAAGAGGTCAGCGTAGTTCTTCCCTTTTTTGTAAACAGATTTTTAAGAGACAGCCCAAAGGAAGTACCAAAAGACATAGAGGGCATCTTTTTTCCCTTTTCCGTCTCCCTGCGCTTCGCATCCGCTTCCTTCGCCGCCTGCATTTCTTCCTCCGAAAGCGGCATGGAATCGTCGGTAATCACACCGTCGAGCATACGGATGATACGGGTGGAATACTTCTCTGCCAGATCAGGATTGTGCGTCACCATGATAATCAGCCGGTTTTTGGAAATCTCCTTCAGAATCTCCATAACCTGCACGCTTGTCTCCGTATCCAGCGCACCGGTAGGCTCGTCTGCCAGAATAATATCCGGATTGTTCACGATAGCGCGGGCAATAGCCACGCGCTGCATCTGACCGCCGGACATCTCGCCGGGCTTTTTATGAATCTGTGAGGCAAGTCCCACCTCTTCCAGGGCCGCTTTTGCCCGCCGGCGTCGCTCCGCCTTGGATACGCCGGACAGAGTAAGCGCCAGTTCTACGTTCTGCAGAACGCTCTGATGGGGAATAAGGTTATAACTCTGAAAAACAAAACCAATAGAATGGTTGCGGTATGAATCCCAGTCCCGGTCCTTGAAATTCTTCGTGGAAACTCCGTGAATCAAAAGATCACCGCTGGTATACTGGTCAAGACCGCCGATAATGTTCAGCATAGTCGTCTTACCGCACCCGGAGGGACCGAGAATAGAGACGAATTCACTGTCTCTGAAGGAAAGATCAATTCCACGGAGAGCGGCCACCGTTTCGCCGCCGGCAGGATAATCTTTTTTAATGTTTTTCAGCTGAAGCATGCGTGTACACTTTTTCCTTTCGTTTTGGTGGATACTCTTGCATCCATATAGTATCATCTGTTTTTGTTGCCATAATTATACAGTTATCAAGTGCTGCCATCAAGCAAATATTGTGAACAAACCGTGGTTGATTGTAAATAATCTATGTAACTTCGGTTTTTACAGGTTGCATGTGCAAAAGCGCAGCATCTGCTGCCAAATCTTCGTGCAGATCGGCCAAGACGTCGCCCTTGACTGCCAGCACGCTTGCCGTAAAGGGAAATCCGGATGCAGCGGTAGGATACGTACCTACTGTATGATCCACAAAATAAGCGGCGAACGGCGTGCCGGCAATATCTTCCGGCTTCAGATTACGCGTCAGCTGATGAAGAATCGTGGAAATCATCTCCACGTGGGCAAGTTCTTCCGTACCCACGTCAGTCAGAATTCCGATCACTTCCCTATACGGCATGGAAAACCGCTGACACAGATACCGGGTAGATGCCGCTAATTCCCCATCCGGACCGCCCAGCTGCGAGACGATGATCTGTGCGTACTTGGGATTCGGATTTTTTATTTTAACCGGAAACTGCAATTCTTTTCTGTATACCCACATATCTCAAACCTCCCAGGGCCAAGGCAAGCGTACCCACTGCCATTCTTTTTCACTGCGGTTCCCGCACGCCGTCAGCGGTCCGTACAGTTTTTCGTATTCCGCTGCCAATGCTTTGTAATCCTCCACGGCACACGTATACCGTGCAAGAGCCTCCGCATTCTCCGGATGAACGTCCAGATACAGTTCCAACTCCACAACCACGAAATACAGCGCCTGCAGCTTTTCGCGCATCTGGCACCAGTCGTTCCGGTTTCTTCCGTTCGGCACGGTGCCCGTTTTTGTACCGGGCATCCGAAATTCCTTACCGTTATTTCTCTCCCTGCAGCGGCATCCATCCGTTTGCCGCTGCACACGTTCTTCGCACATCCGACGGTCCATACAGGAATTCCGGCAAGTGTTTCCATGCATATTGCTCATCATACACATCCTCCTCTCGTACCGTTCGCATCGAGGATGGGCAGAAACAGATTCTGAAACAATGTCCCGTGCGCCAGTGCTTCCTCCGCACAGGAATATACATCGCCAAATCCCTGATAAGGAGAAGAAACCATAGCAAGCGGCGAATCCGACCACTGATCTGCCCTACCACACGCTCTTTCCGCGCAGGAGTTTTCACATGCTTCACTGCCGCGGGTTTCCTGAGGGTACGCGCATTTTTCACGCACGGCAGAGACCGGGCCGCGCATCATCATATCCGTACAGTCGCCGCAAATGCGCGGTGCTGCAGAATAATCATACATTTTCATTCTTACAATACCTTTCCCAAAATCATGTCAGCGGCGGCGAACACCGCACTGTCTGACAGTACCATCCTATGTCAGCTCCCGACGGATTGTGACGATTCGGAAAGAAAAAGAAGCACCGGCTTTGCAATGCAAAGCCGGTGCTGTGCGATTTATAGAATCAGTTTGCTGCAGAAACAGCAGTGATGTGGGTGTTTACGCCCTCATACCAGTAAAGGAAGCCTTCCACATCAATGACGTCGCCCTCTTTCAGCGCGGCAACTGCCTTATACAGATCAGTGTCGGGAGAGGTGAGATAGTTCTCAACGCAGAAATCGTAGTTGACGCCGTCCTTGGAAACGGTGAGGTAAATGTCCTTATCCCACTCGCTGTCCTTGTATGCGAGGGAAACAACGGTCATGCCCTTGAAGGCAACCTTCTTGTTCTGGTGGTCGATCAGCTCATCCTTGCCGAGCAGGGCGGTTGCATCAAAGGTATCCGCAATCCATTTGCCTTCCAGAATTTCGATGGTACCGTCCATGATCTCGATTTCGCCTGCCCAAGCGCCCTTGTAGCCGGTAACCTTGATCTTAGTACCCTCGGTCAGCTTAGCAGCATCTTCTTCGGAGCACTTCGCCTCATAGATGAAGTACGCACCGTCGGGATCCTGTGCGTACACGGTAACGAGGCCCTGTCCTTCATCCTCCCACCAAGCCTGGTGTCCCTGTACATACGCCTCGATTACTACCTCTGCGTCCATTTCAGCTGCCATGTACTCTTCATAGGTCATAACACCCTCGGACTTTGCGTTTACATCTGCCTCTTTGTTGCATGCGGCAAGACCGCAGAGCAGTACGAGAGCAAGTGCACATACCAAAAATTTCTTCATTGTTTGTTCCTCCATAATTTATCTTAGTAAAGTGCAGTCCTATTATACAACAATTCCGGTAATAAATCAATGCCTATTTTGGATTTTTTTGTTTTTTCTTCGTTTTATTTGTTCCGTCAGCAGATACAGCAGAATCAGCACCCAAATACCGCCCAGCATACTGAGAAGAACTACCGCGGTCGTCGGAAGCGGCCCCATTTCTTCGCCCTTGCCGGCAGTATCCCGGCGGGCGGCAATCTGATCCAGTCGATAGAGGGAGGAAACGTCTTTATAGAGCTCCTCCATGTACGTTTCGTCCACCGTATGCTTTCTCCGGACGGATTTGACTGTGTTCTCAATAAGCTGTCCCGCCGCATTCCGAAGGGATGCTGATCCATTGAACACAGGCGTCACAAATGTTTCATCCACGTGTGCAAGGAGAAGTTCGGATGCTTTGATCTTCACCCCGTAATGCAGATCATTGTCCGTTCCGCCGGCGGCAAGATAGTCTTTATACGTATCCGTATTCTGCGCCTTTGTCGTTACGGGAACGTAGCCTTCCGTTTGGGCATATGCAATCTGCACCTCATCCGTCAGAAGATATTGGGCAAACAGCCAGGATGCCACAACCTCCTGCGGATCGCTTTTATTGAACACGCAGACGGACGGTCCCTGGGAGATCATAGACATATTCTCCGCATCGTACTGAGGAATCGGCAAAACCACCGTTTCGAACTGCACCAGATTTTCCTCCGGTATATCGATAAGCGGTGCTTCTGCGCCCATCCAAGTGGCGCCGGCTGTAGAGTCCACGGCAAAAATGCACTGACCGGCATTCAGAAAGTTCGCCGGATAGCCTACGACTTTGAAGGTA
>JAZQDY010000127.1:0-2881 GCA_045547015.1 Eubacteriales bacterium
AAGATCGAACCAGATGCCCGACAGCCAGGCGGCCAGATTGGTCAGAAGCGCCCCGCAAATGCCGCCCACCTGCTTATCGGTGAGCACGCTTCCGCAAAGAAGCCCCAAAGCAATAAACAAAAGAGCAACCGGCACGATGCACAAAACGGCAAGGAAAATATTTCCTGTGAATCTCAAGCCCAAAACGAGGGCGGCAATATAGCAGATCACGCACTGGGCAACGGAAACGGGCAGAACGGGCAGCGTATAGCCAAGAATAAAATCCGCCGGAGTCAACGGTGTGGTATACAGCCGCCGAAGCAGAGAGGATCCCCGATCCCGGGCGATGAGCGTGGCGGAAAACAGTGTCATAAAGGAAAGACCGAACACCGTGATGCCGGGGGTCAGATGCTGGATTTCAAACAGGGGCACAGGAATATTCGCCTGAATGGCGCTGAGCAGAAACAGCAGTACCAACGGAAACCCAAGCCCGAAGAACAGATTCAACGGATCACGGAGAATCTCTTTTGCATTTCTGCCGGCAAACGTCCACAGTCTCATTTTTCTGCCCCCTTTACGATTCGAATAAACGCCTCTTCAAACCGGTCCGTGCCGGCGGTCGCCTTGATCCCCTCAGCGGTATCGCAAAGCAGAAGCCGTCCGGCCTTCATAATACCAATGCGGTCGGACAGTGCCTCCGCTTCCTCCATATAGTGTGTAGTCAGGATCACGGTCACCTTCCCCTTGAGGGCACGGATCACCTCCCACAGATCGCTCCGGGCAATCACGTCCAGCCCCAGCGTAGGCTCGTCCAGAAACAGAATCTCCGGCTCGCTGATCAGTGCCATGGCAATGCTGAGCCTGCGCTGGTATCCGCCGGACAGTTTTCCGGCTTTTTTACCCATCACCGGGGCAAGCCCGAACCGCTCGGTCATCTCAGCGATTTTTCCTTCCCGTTTTTCTCTTGAAAAGCCGTGAACGCCGCACATGAGTGAAAGATTCTCCCGGACTGTAAGCCCCGGCGCCACCGCCGTCTCCTGGGGCGAAACACCGATCACCGCTTTCACGGCGGCAGCCTCTTTGCAAATGCTTTTCCCGTTCAGATATGCGTCGCCGCCTGTGGGCAGGGTTAGGCAGGACAGCATTTTGATGGTAGTGGTTTTCCCTGCCCCGTTTACCCCAAGGAGAGAAAACAACTCTCCCCGGCGGACGGACATGGTAAGGCCATCCACCGCCGTTACGTCTTTATACTTTTTCGTTAAATTCTCCGTTCGGATCGCATCCATTTTCCCGTCACTCCTTTCCGTACTGTTTTCTCAGTCCCTGATACGCATCTGTGAGCATACGACTCACCAGATCCCAGGGCAGATCCAGATATCCCGTGGCAAACATGGCGGCAATGCCGTGTACGTACGCCCACATCTCCAGATGAAACAGCTTTGCCTCCGCCTCCGCAAGCCCCGTATTCTTATGAACGATGGCTTCCATTTGATCCGTGAGTTCCGTTCTCTCCGGGATCACCTCTCCCGCCCGATCACACATATACAGAAGTTTGAACAGTTCCTTTTCCTCTTTGGCAAACCGGATATACGCCATGCCGCTTGCCTTGTACGGGGGATATTCTCCCCTTTCCACTTCCCGCCGGATATAGTCCCGGCACAGACTGTCCGCCCTTTCCGAAACGGCCGCACGCAGTCCGTCCATGGCGGAAAAATTGGAAAATACCGGCTGGGTGGAGCACTCCAGCACGGCCGCTATCGCTCTGGCGTTCACAGCCTGCGCCCCCTGCTCCCACACAATAGCCACGGCGGCGTTTACTATCTCTTCTTTCGTCACTTTCACCTTCGGCGGCATAGTACACCTCATTAATATATCGAACGTTATATATCATGTGTTATTTTATCACGATCCAAAATAAATGTCAATAGAAAAATAAAAAACAGCACCCGCTTTTTGCGGGTGCCGGGAAAGGGGCATTTGGATTTTACGGCAGGTTATCTTCAATAAACGGGCGGAGCACGATATCGTGGACACAGCCTTCCTCCACCTCTATACATTCCTTAATCATCTTTGCTACAGTTTCCGGTTTCAGATATGCATGGTTCGCCACCGCACGGAAGTTCGTGTCCACCCCACCGGGATATACATTGCAAACGCCGATATTCTCTGCTTTGATCTCTTTGGTGAGAATTTTGCTTATCGCCTCCATAGCATCCTTGGAAGCGGTGTAGCTTCCGGTCGTAGGATTGTTAAACAGACAGCAGCTGCTTAAAACGTTGACGAACAGCCCGGATTTTTTCTCTGCCATGAGCGGATAGATTTCCTGAATCATTCCCACTGCACTCACACAGTTTAACTCAAACATATACCGCAAATCTTCCAGGTTAATATCCGTTATTCTGTCTTTTTTTGTGTTGGCGCCGGCGTTATTGACCAATACGTCCACGTCGCCAAATTCCTTTTTCACGTTTTCGCAAAAATGGCGGCGCTTTTCCCCATCGGTAATATCAAAACACTCTGCGTAAACGGCGCAATCGCCCAGCGTCTCTGTCAGCTGCCGCATTTTTTCTTCACTTCTCCCGCAAAGAGCCAGGTTATACTCCTTTGATAATAAGATCGCCAATGCTTTGCCGATTCCGTCCGTTGCGCCGGTAATAATTACTGTTTTTCTCATAGGTACAAATCTCCCGGATAAAATTTTATTTTACACCAATCTATTCGACAAATTGGAATTGGCTTACTTGGGTTCACTATCTGTAATAACATAAAACCCTTCTTGAATTGCAGAAATTGTTGCGATGGAACATACAGCTATGGTAATGTACTTCAATTCCACGAAGGATATTGTCAACGGCAACAGGAACAGCAGTAGTCCTGTTGCTTTGTTCATAATTGTATGCAG
>JAZQDY010000128.1:0-2247 GCA_045547015.1 Eubacteriales bacterium
GGTTTTGGGGTGGGGTCCACGGGGAGGGGTTTTTTTGCAAAACCCCCCTCCCCGCCTATATCTCTATTCTTCTCTCTCACTCCGCAATGCTGCGGAATTTTTTGCGGTACGCCGTAGGCGTCATATCCACCGTTTTCTTAAAGCTCTTCGTCAGGCTGGACAGACCGTTGAACCCGGTTGCCTCGGCAATTTCCGCCACGGGCGTATCCGTAGTGCGGAGCAGCTGCTTGGCATGGGAAATCCGCATGGAATTGATGTAGGAATGCACCGTCATGCCCGTTTCCCTCTTGAACACCCGGCAGATGTAATACTGATTCATGTGGAGCGCGTCGGCAATCTGGATCAGCGTCACCGCATTGGGCGCGTTTTCGTTAATGAAATCCATAATATCCGCCACCACGCCCTTGTAGCCGGGCGCACTCTTCCGGGCAAATCCCGTGCAGAAATGAAGCATACGGAACACCTCGGAATACGCCAAAAGATCCTCGCCTCTCTGTTTTGCCGATACGGCACGGCAGAAGAATTCGTCCAGTTCTTCCTGCTCCGTCACGTTGGGCTGCCAGAACACCACGCCGCCGTGCAGGCGGTCGCTGAGAATGGGATACAGCGTTTCCTTTCCGATAATCAGCTTGTTCCGGATGTACGGCGTATCCGGCTCGGGGCATATATAGTGCAGGCTGGCGCCGTCAATAAGAAACACCGACCCCTCCGAAAACGGCTCGATGGTATCCCCAACAATCACGTTGGCGCGCCCGGAAATAATCTGGATCAGCTCCAGCTCACGATCGTGAGAGTGGCGCACGTTGGAAAGTGCATCCTTTCCTTTTTGCCGATAACGGATATCCGCGTTCACAAAACTCACCCTTTTTTACACATACGATTTTTTGACTATATTCTCTATATTATATCGTGTTTCGCCTGAAAAGTCAATGCAATGTCAAAAAGTGAAAAATTTGACCTGTTTTTCGCCTATTTCTATTCTACAGATGTGCCTTATCCGGCAAAAACAAACGGGGCGTGCCTTAGGAAAAGCACGCTCCGCTTGTTTTTATCCAAATCTATTACGAGGGCTGCTCGTCCGGCAGTGCCATCATCTGGTCTACCAGATTCTTCAGCATCCGGTTTACACCCGGCTCGTAGGTAGCCATCCAGGAAGAAAGATCGCTGGCCTGGGTCAGCGTCATAGGCAGCTGGCGTCCGAGACCGCTGTCCATATACACGTAGCCGAAATCGCAGTACAGGTTGGCCAAAGCGATATCCAGCATCATCCGGGATTCCGGATCGTTCACGTATTTATAGGAAAGTGCCACGTCGAAGTACGCCGGGCGCACGTCCTTATAGGTTTCTGCGTTCAGCGCCTCCAGGATAATTGTGGTACGCTCGAAATCGCTGGTAGTCTGTGCAATACCGGAACAGAACGGAAGCACGGCGGCACCGTACTGTTGATCCTCCGTGAACTTGGGCGTAGGCAGGATGCCGTACTTGCCGTGATCACGCATGGTAGGTTTTTCTGCGGTACTTAGAGCCAGCAGCGTAAACAGAATCCGGTCGTCCGCAAAAGCGTCGTGGATATCGGACTCGGGGCGGCTGGGCTGGCCGTAGGTATAGAAGCTCTGATACCAGTTGGAGTCAAAGATCTTATGTACCGTTTCAAATACATTGATAAGGCGGTCATCCATACCGGTAACGCTCATGGTTCCGTCCTCATTCTGGGTGAAGAAGCGGTAGCCGGAGGTGTAAACCTGGGGGAACCACCAGTCCTGACGGCCTGCCATACCGTAGCGGTCACTGTCGTCGTACACGCCGTCGTTATTTACGTCGGAGCCCACGGACTCACCGATTTCCATCATCTTGTCGTAGGTCCACTCGCCGTCCAGCACCATCTGGTACAGATCGCCCACACCGAAGTTCTCTGCCATTTCGGTATTGAAGTAAATCACCATGGTACGCTTTACGGAAGCAAAGTTGAACCAGCCGGATACCATATACAGCCGGTCGCCCACACGGATGTTATCCATCACGTACTGTTGCCACCAGGGCTTTTCAAAATCCAGGTACTCCGTGTCGTTCAGATTGATAAGCGCACCGCCCAGTGCCAGAGAGGCGGCAGCGGTTACGCCGTTTTCCAGAATATCGTAGCAGTCGCCGGCAAGGATCGCCTGCATGGCTTCGGGAGCACTGTTGGATCCTTCCGTTTTATAATCCCAGATCAGATCCACTTCAAAACGGTCGGAAACCTCCATGTTG
>JAZQDY010000129.1:0-2872 GCA_045547015.1 Eubacteriales bacterium
CCAAACAGCAGGCTCATACCGGGCGCGCGGCAAAGGAAGCATATACTCTTTTTCTTCGTTCAGATACGCTTCACGGCGGTTTCCGGGACGCTTTTGGAACGGCATTGTATTAATAATCTCCAAGCGCTCAGCTACGGCTGCTTTTACCTCCGCCAGAGAGAAGAATTTTCTCTCACGCATTGCTGCGGTAATCCATGTGGTAGAGAAACCTGCCGACTTCTCAACAATGCTTTTATCCCGCGGCTTGCGAACACGGGCAGGGACAATAGCGGTGCCGTAATATTCCGCAAGCTCACGGTAGCTTTCATTCAATCGCGTTTCATATCTGGTATTTGCAATCACGCCGGTTTTGAGATTATCGGGAATCAGCAGCCGCGCGACGCCGCCGAAGTATTCATAAGCATGGACGTGGCACAACAGCCAATTCTCCTGCTTCATATCTCCGCAAGCTTCCGTGTATATGTAACAGCTGCAAGGGAGCGCGGCAACAAACAGATATGCCTTGTATTCTTCACCGGTAACGGTGTCATAATACGGAATCGTTTCGCCTGCCCAATCGACCTGCATAGCGTCGCCGGGCTTGTGAGTGATGCGCATCGTGGCTTTTGTCACGCGAGCCCAGCGCCGGTACTTGTCACCGAATTGCGTGCTCATATATGGCTGCTGACCGTTTGTGCGGCATTTCTCACAATATTCCTGCCACAACAGCGTCAGGGTCACACCTTTCTTTGACAGCTCTTTATGGATGTACACAAAGTCCGGCTCGGCATAGGGAGAGTTGGTTCTCGTATTCCGGTCGGACAGCATTTCACCGAGTATGGCGTTGGTGATGTCATCCTCAAGCGGCCATGAGATCCCCTGTGCAGACGCTTTCTCCAAAACATTTTTGACGGTTTGATGCGAGCTGTGGACACTCGCTTCGATCCGCCGCTGACTGTACCCAAGACTGTTTAGCCTGAGTATTTCCCGATAGTTGATCATATCAGGACCTCCTGTATCAATAGTCACACAATGTGTGCCGTTGATATTATATCAGGAAGTCCATGTGCGGTTAAATGAGCGGCACGGGGTTTGAACCGCACTCTCGCCGCTCGTGGAACCGCACCTGCGCCGCCCATTTAACCGCACACTTGCCGGTGAAAAAACCGCAGAGAAACTACTAAGTCTAAACCTCAATCGAGGGTTAGAAGCCCGCCCGAAACAGACAGGCTTCGTCTAAAACTCACTCGTACTTGTCAATAATCTTTCTCATCTGTTCATAAATATCCTGATCAGTCCAAACATATCCGTCACCGGGTTCTTCAGATAGCCGGTTGAGAATCTCTGCTTTAGCTGCTTGTGCATTTTTGCAATGCAGGAATAACGCTGCGAATTCGTCGGAATCCAACATTTCCTTTGTCACAATCACGGAGCTACCTCCGTGTTCAGTCCGTGACGTTCGCGCATGGAGCACTTGCCGTCGATCATCACACTGTATGAGTTGTGGATAATGCGATCCATAATAGCTTCCGAGATCGGACTGTCGTTATCTTCATCCGGATGGATCCTGCCGTACCAGCCTTCGGTTTCGTATTGGGTGCAGAATATCATTGAACGCTCACGGCGCGCCTCTACGATTTCCAGCAAATCATAGGCTTCATTGTAACTCAGCCTGCGGATAAGCCATTCGTCCAAAATCAATAAATCAAGTTTTGCGTAGGCTTTAATCGTGCTTTTCAATTCACCGTTTGCCTTTGCGATGCTCAGTTCATCCAACAGCTCCGGTGTGCGGATATATCGGACTGATTTGAATTTACGGCAAGCTGCATTTCCGAGAGCACAGGCAAGATATGTTTTGCCGTTGCCGGAAGCTCCCTTTAGAATAATGTGGTGTCCTTCGTCAATGTAGTTACACGCCGCAAATCTGAGAATCTGCTTCTTGTCAAGGTGACGATCCTCTATGTATTCAATCCCCTCAACAGTAGCGTTCGGAGCAGAAAAAGCAGCTTTTTTAATCAGGCGATTCAATTTATTGTTGCGTCGGCGGTTCCATTCGCTGTCAACAAGCAAACCAAGCCGCTCTTCAAATGTTATTTGCGAAAAGCTGCTGTCACTCATTTGACGTTCTAATTCTGCGACAAAGGCAGTCAGATTCATACCGCGCAGCTTTTCGATCGTGGAATGATCAAGCATTGCGGTCACCGCCTTTCTTGAAATAGGCAGCGCCGCGTGTGATGCCGTATTTTTCACTGTCAGCAGGAGAAGTTGTTTTCCTTTCAGGTTCCTTGCCGTTCTTCAATATGACGGCAATCGTGCGTATAGAAGGGACAGAGGAAAGCTCCAACATTCTCTCGCATGCATATTCCAGCTTTTCCTTGCCGTTCTTCTCACCAAGCTTCATAAGGGTAACACAATTCTTGTAACCCTGTTCAGGAGAGCTTCCGCTTTTAAGAAAGTGATCCATAACAGTTTCGGTTGAATCACCAACGGTTTTTGCCCATGCTCTGAAATCATCGGCATTGTATCGAAGATACCTCCGGTGCTTTTCGGGCATGTGTTCCGGCTTAACAACCGGCTGCGTTTGGAATGTCGCTATTCTTTGATGCGAAGCAACACGGTCTCCCTTAAAGAAAACCTCGACAGTATTCTTTGCCAGCCGGATTTGAACCTGTTCGCCAATCAAATCGAAGGGAACAGAGTATTTGTTTTGACCGTCGGAAACCAGATAGTCGTTGCGAACCGTCGCCTGCTTCCAAACAGCAGGCTCATACCGGGCGCGCGGCAAAGGAAGCATATACTCTTTTTCTTCGTTCAGATACGCTTCACGGCGGTTTCCGGGACGCTTTTGGAACGGCATTGTATTAATAATCTCCAAGCGCTCAGCTACGGCTGC
>JAZQDY010000130.1:0-4596 GCA_045547015.1 Eubacteriales bacterium
AGTCGCTTGTGAGTTCTCTGCTCGAACTGCTCGCGGGAGTCTTTGTACTTAAAGACTGCGCGCAGGATCGTAACAACTTCCTTCTCGGTGGGGAGCGGAATCGGACCGGATACTTCGGCACCGTTTCTCTTGGCGATCTCAACGATCTTCTCTGCTGCCGCATCGATCAGGGTGTGCTCGTAGCTCTTGAGTCTCACACGGATCTTTTCATTGCCTGCCACTTTCGTTTGCCTCCTGTTTTATTTGTCTTTGAGGCGCGGAACACTCGCCCGGGCGTTTCCAACCTCCCCTGAATGAAACCGGGTTCCGTGCGGCCAGCATTACCGCGGGGAATCCGGAAAACAAGCGCGGGATAAGGACTTTCCCGAAGACGATGTGTGGTTCGCCCGAATCACATCGGACATACTCCACGGAAATTCCCTGCATCCTGCCGCAGGGGCAGAAGGCAGCAACCTCCCGTTTCATCGCACATCAAGCCCTTATATTATACTACATAAAAGCCGGTACATCAACACTTTTTTTATATTTTTAGAAAAATTTTTACGTAGAAATCCCGACGATTTTTTCATCTTATTTTTGTGCAAAATAACGAAAGGCAGGAAACAAGTTTTTTAGCCTCAGAAGCGCGGCGGCATCGGGCACCGCATATATTATAAATAAAATGTAGAAAATTTCCCCGCACCCTTGCGTGAAGCGGCACTTTGTGGTATCATAATAGACAGAGATTTTCAAGAAACCAGTAAAATCGAGGTAACCATCATGAACCGAACTCTGCGGGTATATAGAATTCTCCTCTGCCTTCTGGGACTTTGTGCCGCCGCCGGTGCCGTTCTTCTCTATTTTGCACAAACGGTCGGCTATGATCTGTCCATCCGTCACTTCGCAAAAAATTCTCCATACGCCATGGGCGCTTCCCTTTCCATCGCCGCCGCGGCGGTGGTGGGCCTGATTGCCGCCTTTGTTCTGAAACGGAAATCGGAGCAGGTTCGTCTTGCCGCCCCCGCCTCTTTCTTCATATTCGCATCATCCATCACCGGATTTATGATGCTTGCTGATTTTATCCTTTCCATCCGTGCCCTGTCGCAGGGGCTGCCGGTTCTGGAAATCCTGCAGCTTGTCCTGCTGGCGCTGTCCGCAGCCTTCTTTTTCCTTGTAAGTACCCGTGAGAAAAAAGGGGACGGCTTTGCACTTCTCTCCCTGTGTCCCATGCTGTACGCACTGGTCTCTGTGCTGACTGTGTACTTTGACACTACCTACGCCATGAACTCCCCCCTCAAATCCTACTATCTCCTTATGTACCTTTCCATGGCACTGCTTTTCAGTGCGGAAGCACGCACGGCAATCCGGGCGCTTCAGCCGTTCACCTATACGTTCTTCGGCACGCTTTGTTTTACCGTCTCTGCATCCGTGGGGGTTTCCCAGCTGGCAATCGCCCTGTATGACACGGTAGGCCACGGATTCTCTGTGATCGACAGTGCCCTCTTTATCACAGTCGCCCTGTTTGCCCTTTCCCGTCTGGTTTCCCTCCGCATTGAAACAGGCGAAGAGAACAGCACGACCGCAGAAGAAGAATCCGAAGATGTCAATACAGACAGAGCAGAAAGCGACGCGCAATGAAAAATCACACAATCACCCGGTGCATCCGCACTTTTCTTACCGCCGCATTTCTGATTTTGTCCGTCTTTCTGCTTTCCGCATGCGGCAAGGAGGCCAACAGCGCCTACAGTCCCGAGATACCCGACAAGCCGGAACACTTTTACGTCTATGACACAGCAGACGTGCTGGATACTGCCAACGAAGCATATCTTGTCGCCCAGAACGAAGCACTCTTTGCCCTCACCGGCGCACAGATCATCACCGTCTGCGTCCCGGATACAGGCACGCTCAACATTTCCGACTACGCCAACCAGCTGTTCAACAAATGGAATGTGGGGTCTGCCGAACGGAACAACGGCGTTCTGCTCCTGCTTTCCATTGATGCTGACACCTACTGGCTGCTTCCCGGAAAAGGTGTTGCAGACACATTGACCAGTTCTGTTCTGAAAGATTTGAACAACCAATATCTGGAGCCGCATTTTGCCAAAAAGGAATACGCGCAGGGCGTACGGGCGCTGTTTGACGCCCTGCTTTCCCACATGGAATCTCTCTATTCTGCTGACGTGGATGCCTGGAGCGGCGCGGCGGGTGCATTTACACAGGATCGTACTCCGCCACAAACCACCGAGAAGAAATCCGTCTCTCCTGCCGTGCGCATCGTTATGATTCTGCTTTTGACAGCGATTGCTGTGCTGACCGTTGCCATCCTTGTGATCGTCCGCCGCGGACGGAGCAGAGGACGGCGCCGGAAAAGTTATGCGGCTGTGTCTCGCGTACCCATCCGTACCGCAAGCAGGAACGGATACTATCCCGGCACAGTTCCCCCGCCGCGCACCGGTACGCCCCGGCAGACACCTCCCCGCACGGGCGGAAACGCGGATCGCAGATAATCCCGAACTCTACCGAAGAATATTTTAAACGAAAGATGTATCTATGATTTCCATAAGCACCTCAAATCTTGCGTACCGTGTAGGTGTACGCGAAATATTAGCCGGCGTTACCTTCTCTCTGGAGGAAGGCGACCACCTGGCCATCGTGGGCGTGAACGGCAGCGGTAAATCCACCCTCATGCGGATGATTACCGGTGAATACACCCCCGACGAGGGCGCAGTGTATATCGCCAAAGATAAAACGGTAGGCATGCTCCAGCAGGACGATGCGTTCAACGTGCTCCGGGGCGACCCGGACTCTCCCATTGACGAATCGGTTCTCGGGCAGATGTACGCCGCCTTTCCGGAACTTTGCCGGATGGAATCCCGTCTTGCCGAAATCGAGAGGGCGCTGAAAACGGCCGAGGGAGACGTCCTCACCTACCTGAGCGCGGAATTTGCCACGCTGAATACACGATTTGCCGCCGAGGGCGGTCTGCACTACAAATCCCGGTGCCGGAGTTTTCTTATCCGTCTGGGATTCCCGGAAGAATTTCACGCGATGCCCATCGAAAAGCTCAGCGGCGGACAAAGAACGCGGCTGGCCTTGGCACGCCTGCTCTCCCGGGAGCCGGATATTCTCCTTTTGGACGAGCCCACCAACCATCTGGACATGGACACCATGATCTGGCTGGAGGGGCATCTGGCAACCTACAAAAAAACGCTGATTCTGGTAAGCCACGACCGGTATTTTCTCGACCGGGTAACCAACAAAACGCTGGATATTGAGCATCACACCGCCACGCTCTATAAGGCAAGCTATACCGGATTTCTGAAACTGAAAGAAGAATTCCGCGCAGCCCAGGAAAAGAAATACGAAATCCAGCAAAAAGAAATCGCCCGGCTGGAAGCATATATCGCCCAGCAGCGGCAGTGGAACCGGGAGCGGAATATTATCGCGGCGGAAAGCCGGGAAAAAGCCATCGCCCGGATGGAGAAAGTGGAGCGCCCGGCGGACGTGCCGGATTCCATCCGATTCATGTTCAACGACGCGGGCGAAAGCGGCAACGACGTACTTTCCGTACGGAAGCTGGAAAAATCCTTCCCGGGGAAAACCCTGTTCAAAAATCTTTCCTTTGAAGTAAAAAAGCGGGATCACCTCCTCATCCTCGGCCCCAACGGCTGCGGAAAATCCACGCTGATCAAAATTCTGCTCGGCAAACTGCCGCCGGACGCGGGCCGGATCGAATTTGGCTACAACGTTACGGTAGGCTACTACGATCAGGAAAATCAGAATCTGGATCCCAAAAAGACAGTCCTTGAGGAATTGTGGGATGCTTATCCCTCCCTCACCCAAACGGAGGTACGGAGTACGCTGGCCCTGTTCCTCTTCCGCGGGGACGATATTGAAAAAACGGTATCCGTTCTCAGCGGCGGCGAGCGGGCGCGGCTGACACTGGCAAAGCTGATCCTCTCCAAAATGAACGTGCTGATTCTGGACGAGCCTACGAACCATCTGGACATTCAGTCAAGAGAGGCGCTCGAAAACGCACTTTCCGCCTTTGGCGGCACCATTATTGCCGTGTCCCACGACCGGTATTTCATCGATAAGCTGGCCACCCGGATACTCGTGCCCACCCCCGACGGCTGTGACGATTTCCGGGGCGGATACAACGAATATCTGGCATGGAAAAACCGCGCGGCGGAGAATACCGTCCAGGCGGCAGAGGAAGAAAAGCCCTCCTCCTCCAAGGAACAGTATCTGGCGCGCAAGCAGGAGGCGGCACGCCTCCGCCAAAGAGAAAAACGCAGGCAGACCGTAGCGGCGGAGATCGAAGCCTTGGAAAAGCGGCTTGTGGAGATTCAGGACGAATTGTTCGGCGAGGCGGCCTCGGACTACAAACGGGCGGCGGAGCTGGATGACGAACGCATTACCACCGAAGACCGGCTGATGCAGCTGTATGAGGAAGAGGAAGAATTGAATAAAGAGGAATAAGCAGGAGCTCTGCCCCTGCACAAGTCCGTAAAAAACGGACAATAGACAAAAAGAGCCTCCTATGGTAGAATAAAAGAACTACCATAGGAGGTTTTGTCATGCCAAGATCATATCGCCATATACAAGAATATGAAA
>JAZQDY010000131.1:0-5384 GCA_045547015.1 Eubacteriales bacterium
CGGGCAGTGTGTCCTACGCGCTCCAGATCGGGCGTACGGATGCACTTCTGGCAGGTGGTAACCCGATTGCGGGGCGGAACTACTTCACCGGTGAAGAATTTCTTCATGGGTGCCATACCGGAGTTGATGAGCAGGAGGGACTTGTCCCCCTGGGGAATCAGCGGATAGCTGGGCAGGCGCAGATGGCCTTTGGATTCAAAGAAAGAGAGGTATTTCTCTCTCAGTTCATTCAGAGAAGTCCATTTCATGGAAAAAAGCTCCTTTATAAGTAAGCATAATTACATATAATTATAGCACTTCAAAGGCGCAGTGTCAATGCGTGCCGTGCGTTTTGCACGGATTTTTCGGGGGAAAAGCGCGTTTTTTCCGGGATAAAAGGGAGGGCATCCGGCGACGTTTACGCAAACGGACGTGCAGAAGGCAGAAAGTGCATCGGTTTTTGCTGTCCTCTTGAAAGTTTTGAGCAGGCATGGTATAATGAGAAAAAGAGATATAACCGAAGACGAGCACACCGAGAAGTGCGAAAGGAGAAAGATGAAATGAAATACGCTGTAAAGGTACTGTTTACCTATTCCGTTGCACCCGGCAATCAAAAATTTTATGAAGAATCCATTTATCTTGTAGATGCAGAATCTTTTGATGATGCCTATAAAAAAGCGGAAGCATATACAAAGGAGTTTGATCCGGAACATACAAACCCACACGGGCAGACGGTTAAAACAGAAAAAACAGATTTCATAGACTGCTTTCTTGCTTTCGACGAAGAAGGCGGCGTGCAGGAGGTTTATTCCTCCACGTTTAAAAACAAAACATCTTTATCGGAAAAAGATTTTTACAAAGCAATTACCACGCAGTGCGATAAAGACGAATTATTTGATTTGCGGTATGGCTCTTAAGGCTTGATATGTCGTCTGCGACAACTGGATATATACCCTATCAAATCCCTGATTTGCTCAAGTCAGAATGAAAATTAAAAAGCAAACGAGGCGTTTCATTATGAAAAAATATCTGCTTCCCAAAGACGGTCGCTTTTTCAAGGCAAATCTGCACTGCCACTCCACCTTTTCGGACGGAAGATGGACGCCGCAGGAAATAAAAGAGAACTACAAAGCCCAGGGATACTCGGTTATCGCCTTCACCGATCATAATCTTCTGCTCTCTCACAGCGAGCTTTCCGACGGGGATTTTCTGGCACTGAACGGGGTGGAGTTGAACGTAAACGATGAAAAATACCCGGACAAATACGGAAAGACCTGCCATCTCTGCCTGATTGCCCTCACACCGGACAATCTGATACAGCCGTGCTGGCACAGATCGAAATATCAGAACGCCCACACCTCCCAGTTCCGGGATCTTGTAAAATTCGATGAAGCAAAACCGGATTTTGAGCGAATTTACAACTGCGCGTGCGTAAACGAAATCATAAAAGAAGCCCGTGAGAGCGGCTTTTTCGTCACGTACAATCATCCCACCTGGTCCGGGGAAGCCTACGAAACGTACATGAGTTACGAGGGCATGCACGCCATGGAGATCTGCAATTACGAGTGCGTAATTTTAGGTCACGACGAGCATAACGAAAAGATCTACGATGAGATGCTGAAAAAGGGAAAGCGTCTCTTCTGCGTCGCCACGGACGACAACCACAACAAGCCCGAGAGAAAACTCTCCTCCTTCGGCGGATTCACCGTTATAAAGGCCGAAAAACTGGAATATAAAGCGATCACCGACGCTTTGGTCAAGGGCGATTTTTATGCATCGGAAGGGCCTTCCATCGAGGAGCTGTGGTATGAAGACGGCAAGGTTACCGTTACGTTTTCTCCCGCCAAAAAGGCGTTTATCACAAAGCCGAACAGACGGGCCGCAATCGCACAAAGCGAAAACGACGAGCCCATCACGAAAGCCTGCTTCCACGTGGAAGAGGACGACGGCTATTTCCGGATCACGGTGGAGGACGCAGCCGGAAAACGGGCGTACACCCATGCGTATTTTTTGGATGAGCTGACCGGTATATAACGGTAAAAAAACGGGAAAAGAGAGAAACAGGCCATGCGATTTTTACTTACGGGATTTGCCCCCTTCGGAGGCAGTTCCATCAATCCCTCCTATGAGGCGGTGCGTCTTCTGCCGGACAGGATAGCGGAGCACGAAATTGTGACGGCAGAGCTGCCGGTGGTCTACGGCGAGGCCGCCGCCTGTCTTATAGAGCTGATAAAAAAGCATCACCCGGACTGCATTCTCAGCGTGGGGCAAGCAGCCGGGCGGTCGGGCATTTCGCTGGAAAGCACCGCCGTCAACCGCCGCGCCGCCTCCGTCCCCGATAATGCGGGAAATCGGTATACCGGCGAGGCGATCGAAGAAGGGGCGCCGGAATCACTCCCTGCCCGGCTTCCGCTGGATGCGCTCCTGCACGAATTGCAGATGGCAGACATCCCGGCGAAAATCTCCGTCTCTGCCGGCACGTACGTGTGCAACGATCTGTTCTATTCCCTGCTGCGGTATATGGAAACGGAGATGCCGTCCCTTCGGGGCGGATTCATCCACATTCCCGCCATCGATGCCCAGGCGGCGGATTTTCCTGCCGGCACGCCTACCATGCCTCTTTCAGAAACGGTACGGGCACTCACAATCATCATCACAACTGTAGGAAACTAAAGCAAAAACGGAGGCCGTGTACCAACCGGTGCCGCCTCCGTTCTTTATTTATGAAAGTTTCAGTCCGTCTCAAGAAAGGAAATAACAATACTGATAATTCCCGCGATGGGCGCGATAAACGCCACCGCCGTAAAAAACCAGCCGAGCATTGCCAGTGCCGCACCCCAGGCTCCCAGCACAAGCAGCGCGATCCCCATCAGCATATACCGCATAACTCTCGTCACGTTTGTATTCCTCCTTCACGTTTTTCGACTGCTTTCATTATAGCATACTTTTCTTCGGCTGAAAAGAGAAATCGGAAAAAAGCACAAAAAAACGAAAAAATTCCCCTCCCCCTCTTTACAACCTGTCTGCTTTGTGTTATGATTAAATGAACAAAGTACAGTCTTTAATGCGGTACCGTGATGCCGGCAAGACAGGTTGCTTTCTCCGGATGGGCATATTTCTGCGCGCCCGGGAAAGGAATTTCTGCCGCGTCCTGTCGCTGACAGGCTTTTTTTATGAGGTCACGCCATGTTTCGTTTTAAGGCGCAGGTAATGGATGAAGCGGCCGTGCAGCGGGCACTGCGCCGTATCTCCTATGAGATCATCGAAAGAAACCGGGGCGCGGACAACCTTGTGCTGGTGGGCATCCGCCGGCGGGGTGTGCCGCTTGCCGCCATTCTGGCGGACAACATCCGCAAAACGGAAGGCGTGGATGTACCTGTCGGCGCGCTCGATATCACCCTGTACCGGGACGATCTGATCCGGAAAACCGGCGATCCGGTGGTCTCCGCCACGGAGATTCCCGTAGACATCGAAGGCCGCCACGTGGTGCTGGTAGACGACGTACTGTTCACCGGACGTACCGTGCGTGCCGCCATCGATGCTTTGATCGAGCGGGGACGGCCGGCCTCCGTCCAGTTGGCCATTCTCTGCGACCGCGGTCACCGGGAATTTCCTATCCGCGCCGATTACATCGGCAAAAACCTGCCCACCGCCCGCTCGGAGCTCGTCGTGGTGCGAATCCCCCCTTTTGACGACGGAGTCTGTGTGGAGCTGCACAAGCGATCATCATCACCGAAAGGTGTTAAGGAGGATACTCTATGAAAGACGCAAAAACCAACTCCGCAATCCCGGAGAACGGCATTTACGATGCCCGCACTCTCGGGATTCCCAAAATGCTGGTCCTCGGCTTCCAGCATATGTTCGCCATGTTCGGCGCTACCGTTCTCGTTCCGCTTCTGACCGGTCTGCCCGTAGCCACCACCCTGCTCATGGCAGGTCTCGGCACGCTGCTGTTCCATCTGATCACCGGCATGAAAGTACCGGCGTTCCTTGGATCTTCTTTCGCTTTCCTGGGCGGTTACGGTGCCGTAGCTCCCCTGGCCGGTAAAGACGGCATGACCCAGGCGGAGCTTCTGCCTTACGCATGTCTTGGCGTTGCCTGCGCCGGTCTCGTTTACCTGGTGCTGGCTCTGCTCATCAAGCTGGTGGGCGTACAGCGCGTGATGCGCTTCTTCCCGCCGGTTGTTACCGGTCCCATCATCGTTGCCATCGGTCTGGGCCTTGCCGGCAGTGCTGTCGGCAACTGCCAGAACAACTGGCTCGTTGCCCTCATCGCGCTGGGCATTGTTATCGTATTCAACATCTGGGGCAAGGGCATGGCAAAGATCGTGCCGATCCTCCTGGGTGTAGTTGGCTCCTGTGCCATCGCCGCTATTCTGGCGCTGACCCTCGGTGAAACCATCACCGCCGCTGACGGCGCCCAGTACATCGCCATCGCCGGCAAGGAAAACATGAAGCTGTTCTCCGTTGCCGCTCTCGACAACCTGAAGAATGCTGCATGGATCGGTCTCCCCGTGATCTGGAAGCAGACTGTATTCGGCGGTGTGGACTGGGCGAATACCTCTCTCGTTATCAGTGCCATCGTTGCCATCGTTCCGATCTCTCTCGCTACCATGATGGAGCACATCGGTGATATCTCCGCCATCAGCTCTACCGTTGGCAAGAACTTCATCTCTGATCCCGGTCTCCACAGAACCCTCACCGGTGACGGTCTGGCAACCACCATCGCTTCCCTCTTCGGTGCACCTGCCAATACCACCTACGGTGAGAACACCGGCGTTCTGGCTCTGTCCAAGGTGTACGATCCCCGCGTGATCCGCATTGCCGCTGTGATCGCCGTGGTCTTCTCCTTCTCTCCCAAGTTCGCCGCGCTCGTTAACCTGATTCCCACGGCCGTCATCGGCGGTATCTCCTTCGTGCTGTACGGCATGATCTCCGCCATCGGTGTACGCAACGTGGTTGAGAACAAGGTTGACTTCACCAAGAGCCGCAACCTGATCGTTGCCGCTATCATCCTTGTATGCGCACTGGGTCTGGGCAGCGTTTCCTTCGCTATCGGTTCCGTAACGATCTCCCTGTCCGGTCTGGCCGTTGCCTCCATCGCAGGTATCGTTCTGAACGCCATCTTCCCCGAGAAGGATTTTAAATTCGGTGAAGACGCAGCCGGCAAGGAAGCCGTAAACTTCAAGGTCTGATTATCACAAGCAGTCAAAAAGAGGAGTGCCGCCGCGGCATTCCTCTTTTTTTCGGATTTTTCAAAAAAACTATTGCATTACGCGTTTCTTTATGGTATAATGATATACGCTTGGGGGTATAGCTCAGCTGGGAGAGCGCTTGAATGGCATTCAAGAGGTCACCGGTTCGATCCCGGTTATCTCCACCAAGATAAAAGACCGACACTTCGT
>JAZQDY010000132.1:0-2921 GCA_045547015.1 Eubacteriales bacterium
GCCCTTGGCAGGGGCGTGGGGACGGAGTCCCCGCATCGCGTCCCTGCGTCCCCCTGCAAAGAAATCGCCGGGTACGGGCGATTTGGACCCGTGCCCGGCGCGTATGCCGTATGTTATTTTGCGTAATCCGTTGCGCGGTTCTCGCGGATGATGCTCACCTTGATCTGGCCGGGGTATTCCAGCTCCCCTTCGATCTTCTGGGCGATCTCTCTCGCTACCAGCGCCATATCGTCGTCCTTCACCTGCTCCGGCTTTACCATGATGCGAAGCTCGGGTCCTGCCTGGATAGCGAAGCTCTTCTCTACGCCCTTGTAGGTGTTGGCGATCTCTTCCAGCTTGGTGAGTCGCTTGATGTAGTTCTCCAGATTCTCACGCCGTGCGCCGGGACGGGCCGCGGAAATAGCGTCTGCCGCCTGCACGATCATGGCAACCAGCGTCTTGGGCTCCACGTCGCCGTGGTGCGCCTCGATGGCGTGGATCACGTCTGCCGATTCGCGGAAGCGCTTTGCCAGCTCCACGCCCAGCTGTACGTGGGATCCTTCCACCTCCTGGGTCAGAGCCTTACCGATATCGTGGAGGAGACCGGCGCGCTTTGCCAGGGTGGAATCACAACCCAGCTCGTCGGCAATAATGCCGGAGAGGAGGGATACTTCGATAGAATGCATCAGCACGTTCTGCCCGTAGCTGGTGCGGTATTTCAGGCGGCCCAGCAGCTTCACCATCTCCGGCTGGAAACCGTGCAGCCCCGTGTCGTAGGTAGCGCGCTCGCCGGCGGACTTGATTTCTGCATCCACCTCGCGGCGAGCCTTTTCCACCGTTTCCTCAATGCGGGTGGGATGGATGCGTCCGTCGGAGATCAGCTTCTCCAGCGCCAGACGTGCCACCTCGCGGCGCACCGGGTCAAAGCCGGACACGGTGATTGCCTCCGGCGTATCGTCGATAATCAGATCCACGCCGGTCATCTGTTCGATGGCGCGGATGTTGCGTCCCTCACGTCCGATGATGCGGCCCTTCATATCGTCGTTGGGCAGGGGCACCACGGAAACGGTAGCCTCCGCTACCTGATCGGACGCGCAGCGCTGGATAGCCAGCGCGATGATGTTCTTTGCCTTGGCGTCGGCTTCTTCTTTGAATTCCGCTTCCAGCTCGGTGAGGCGGATGGACTGCTCCCGGCGGATCTCCTCGGTCATTTCCTCCACCAGCTGGGCTTTCGCCTCGGCAGCGGTGAGACCTGCCACCTTCTGCAGAGCCTCGTGCTGCTCTTTTCGAAGAGCCTCGATCTGCTCCTGCGCCTCGGTGGCTTCCTTGATCTTGCGGTTCAGCGTTTCGTCCTTTTTCTCCAGAGTCTCGGCCTTTTTGTCCAGGTTTTCTTCCTTGGTGGCGATGCGCTTCTCCTGGCGGGAGATCTCGGCGCGGCGCTCTTTTACTTCCCGGTCAAACTCGTTTTTCGTTTTGAGAATTTCTTCTTTTGCTTCCAGCAGGGTTTCTTTTTTCTTCGTTTCGGCTGCTTTGATTCCGTCTTCGAGTATTTTTCTTGCCTGTGCTTCCGCAGAGCCGATTTCGGCTTCCGCTACGCGGCGGCGGTACTGCGCACCGCAGAAAAATCCGATCGGAAGCGCAGCCACCGCGGTGATCGCGGCGGTAAGGATGATCGTTGTCATCTCGGCACCTCCATAAAATGTGAATAAGTTGTAAATTCTGCCGCTCCGGCAGAGGGGATGGGGATGATATCGGAATACCGGCGTGCGCCGGTTTGGGGAATTTGCTATGTAAAAATATGAAATTTCCGCTGCAGAAGGCGGAAAAGTATGCTGAAGAGATACTTTTACACATTATTATATTATATCACTATTATGCAAGGTGTCAAGTGCGAATTTGTAAAGAAATTTACATTTTGTGTATAAAGATACGGGAGAGAGACGCGGGGACTCCGTCCCCACCCCCCTGCCAAGGGACACGTCCCTTGGATCCCAGCCTATGGCGGCACAAGTACTTGTGCCGCAGTGTGGGGCTGCAAGGGGGCGAAGTCCCCTTGCCGGGGGGGGGGGGGCGGCGCCCCCGCATACTCCCGGCATGATTTTATCAAAATTTTTCCCAAACCTCTTGACAAATGCCTCCTTTCGCCATTATAATATAATGTGCTATGCGAGTAAACACCCCGAAAACAGTAAGGAGGACTGAACCATGCTTAGAACGTATCAGCCGAAGAAGCGCCAGAGAAGCAAAGTACACGGCTTCCGTAAAAGAATGAAGACCGCCGACGGCAGAAAAGTATTGAAGAGACGCCGTGCAAAGGGAAGAGCGCGTCTGACGCACTGATCCCGGATCTGTTATGACGGCGAGTACGAATCAGTAACCTCCGATGCCACAGGCGAGAATCCTCGTGTCCGCATCGGAGGTTGTTTCGTTTTGCCGAGCTTGTCTTAACGAAGGATAACCGTATGAAATTTACCGCTATCCGCGAAAATCACCTGTTCGTAAAAGCGTACCGGGGAGGCAAACGCTTCACCGCGCCCGCTTTCTCTCTTTATATTCTGAAGGACCGGCAGGCCTACCGCGTAAGAAAGGCGCGCCCGGACAAGCAGTTTATAAACCGGATAGGTATCTCCGCCTCAAAGAAAATCGGAGGCGCTGTCGAAAGAAACCGTGCGAAGAGAGTCATACGAGAGGCACTCCGTCAGGTAATGGCGGAAACACCCCTCCGTACCGGCTTTCTTATCGTCATAGCCGCAAGGGAGTCTGCGACAGAGGTCAAAATGCAGGACGTAAAACGTGACTTGCAGAGAGCTGTGAAAAAGCTCGAAATGGTGTCAGACCAAAGGACGCCGGCGTGATGAAGACGCGGCGCATTCTGACAAAGCTGTACGGCGGCGTAAAGTTCGCCGTTCTTTTACCGGTGCACCTGTACCGGAAATTTCTCT
>JAZQDY010000133.1:0-9500 GCA_045547015.1 Eubacteriales bacterium
TCTCCCGGCTGCCACGTGGTCGGGAGAGTGCTTTCCGAATTATGTTTTCATCCGGTGAACCGCTGCAGACGATTCATCGGATCGCGGGGGATCAGTCGATCTGCGTGATCGTGGTGGTAATTGTGATATCGATCTGGGGAAGAGAAGCAGCATTGGCAAGTTCGGTGTCCTTGGCATCGTCCTGTTCGACACCGCCTTCAAACGCCCAGGTCCAAGTGTAGTCACCGTTCAGACCGGTAACGGAGGAAAGGTCCGTATTGGGCGCATAGTTGCCGTTGGCAGCCTCAATAGCAGCTTCGACAGCTGCAGCGAATGCAGCGGCGTTATCGTAGTCGTTACCGTTGAAAGTCGTGCTGCCGACTTGGATGGACACAGGGCAGTAATAATTACCGCCTACGTCCCAGCCGATCAGTGTTACCGTTGCCTCCGTGTTGATGTTGATGGCAACTTCAGGCTTGCCCGTTACGTGAATACCCGTGAAGGTGCCGGTGGTACCGGGTGCGAGCACTTTGTCGTTGGGGTCAGCCGTGCCGGATTGTACGGCGACCGTAATCTCATTATCGGCCTTATCCTTCACGAAGGTGGAGAGGTCGCTGGCGTACTCGGTTTTAAATGCACCGCCGGTGATTCCGATATTTACACCCCACTGGGCAACGCGTGCATGGTCAAAACCGGTGGTCGTAGTGGTGTATTTTGCGAAGGTTCCGCCGATTACGCTGGTGGTCATAAGTACGCACATCAGCATGATGGCAGCCAAACGCATCATAACGTTCTTTTTCATTGGGTTCATTTTCTCCTTTTAGGGTTTAAGGGTTTGATGATTTAAGCGAGATTCGTTTCACCGTCTGCAAAAGCAAGTGTGCCGTGGCAGCGCGGGGATTTGCAGATGTGAAACAGATATTTATTCAAAGTGCGGTGTGGCGACCGCAGCGTTGAATACAAAGGGAAAGGGAATTATTCGTGTTTGTCAGTCTGCTGTGCTTTCTGTGCACGCAGCTCCTGCAATTCCCTGAGCAGTTCATCCGTATCCTTCTGCTTTTCCTTTTCGAATTTTCTGCGGCGGATGATATCGTATCCTACCAGCAGTACGATGGGAAGAACGACGCACAGAAGCAAGCCCTGTGTGGTCTGCATGAATATGATAACGTTGCCCAGTCCGGCGATTCTTGTCTGATAGACACCCACCAGTTTGTCGGCGGGTACCGGCATAGCGTCCGCAGTGTTGTTTGCATCACCCTGGGTGATAAAGAATAGTTTTCCGTCCTCACGGGTAATATCAATGACACGGTGCGTTACCACGCTCGTTCCGTTGCCGGCGGGATCGAAGAACGCGATCACGTCGCGCTTCTGAATTTCCTCGGGATCCTTGAGCTGGCAGATGATAAGATCACCGCTGTGGATTTCCGGGTACATAGAATCGGTCAATACCACGAGCGGCAGATGTTTGCCGATGCGCGGTACTTCCGACGGTGCCGCAAAGCTGCGGATGATCAGGGTAACGTTCAGTATGAGAATTGGAGCCAGAAGCGCGCAAAGAATGATACCGAGGACAGTGAGAACGGTATTCGACTTTGTGTTGGCTGATTTATCCTGCTTGCGCATTGTCATTTCCTTCCTTGCTCAGTTTTTTCAAATCAATGGCTGTGTTTGTTTCATCCAGAAAATAGGGAAGCATCATATAATAGAGTACGTTGAATACATGCGGTGTGTCAAGTTCAAGATTTTTCATATCACCGTTGTAAACACGGATTGCAAAATCCAGAAGCGAGATAAGAACGCTGTGCAGGATTGCCTTAACGTCCGCTTCTTCCTTGAAAAGGGGAGCGAATGCCGAAACGATTTCCTTGAACCGCTCCTGATGGCGTTCGTAAGGTTTTCCTTTAAAATAGACAGAGTAATAATACCGTACGTAGCATCTGCAGCGTGTTTCGTTATGCAAGAGAAACTGCCAGATACGCAGAAAAGCTTTGTAGAACTTAACGGACGTGTCTGTATGCAGAGTGCCATAGTCGGCATTGCAGCTGCGCAGAACGCGGATAAATTCCAGATCCAGCCGCTCAAACGCCACGTCGTAAAGCTGTTCCTTGTTGCCGAACAGCCGGTAAATATACGCTTCATTCATTTTTATGTCCGGGGACGTATTGCCGCTGTGGGTGATTGCTTTTGTGGTGGCAGCCGCGAATCCTCCCTCTGCAATAAGCTGGATCGTGTTGCTTATGAGTGTTTCCCGGACGTAAAGTTCACTTTTCATACAATACTCCTCTTTCCGGATTTGGGGAAATTTTATAAATAATACCGATGTAAACAGATCGGAGGTGTAGCATTTGCTACAACATCCCCAAAAATTTTCTCCGCCACCGCGGAGCAGATACCAGGATAACAGAAATTTTTGCTATGCGTTGCCTTCCGGGTCGTCGTTTTCAAGATCACTTATGCTGTCACGAATCATCCGACGGATTGTTTTTTCCGAATAATTCCACTTCGTTGCCAGTTCGCGAATATTTGTCCCATTAAATTCTGCAATAACCCTTTCCCGGATCATACCGGGATCATATAATCGAACTGGGAACGTGATCTGCTGTCCCTTGAAGCGGAGATGGATTTTTTTTGCGGCTTCGGCGCCGACTATTTCGCTGATTTCCTTGTAGACAGTATTGAACAGTTCTGTTTCAGTAGACACCTTTTCCTCCCCTATAGTAAAGTCATTGGAAAGATTCCCGTTATTCTACCACTATTTTCAGAATAAGTAAAATCCCATTTTCCTTTTTTTTGTCCAATTCTCTGAATCCTGACAAATAATCGGATTTTTCGGCTCAGTAAATTCTGAAGACTTCGCGCAGACCTGTTCCGGATATCGCGAAGTTCTTTTTTGCATAATCTATCACGAATTGTTCTTGATTTGTGTTTTCCGGATGTGGTATAATGGAAATACGAACTGCAGGCAAAGTGTGAGCGGGAACGTAAGAGGCTGGATAAACGTTTTTGTGTGTGCAGGCAAATGGATTCAGCAGTTAGGGAGAGCATTTATGACGAACTTTGATTTTCTGAAAGAGACACCTGATTTTGTCTCTTTTGCGTCTGTTGCCGAACCTGCCGAGCGGCTTTTGCATATCGATCGGGATGCCTGTGTTCTCAACTGCCGGCGTGCCATGGAGTTTGCTGCCAAGTGGATGTACTCCGTAGATCGGGAGCTCGTGATGCCGGAGCGGGATAATCTGGTCACCATGATGAACGACGACACTTTTCGGGGAATCGTGGGCGAGGATGTTTACCGCCGTATGGATTTTATACGGAAACTGGGCAATCACGTTGCCCACGGCGGCAAGCCCATCACCGAGGAGCAGGCAGTGCTGTGCTTGGAAAATCTGTTCGTGTTTATGGATTGCGTGGCGTATTTCTATGCGCCTAAATACAGGGAGCACACATTTGACAGATCCCTTCTGGAATTGACCGTGGATGAGGCGCTTTCGTTCCGGGGGCGGAAATCGATGTGGCCAAACTGATGGAGGAGAACAAATCTCTCCGTGAGCAGCTGACTGCCCGCCGTGCCGAACATCAGCAGACCTACGTGCCGAAGCCGCTGGATCTTACTGAATACAAGACCCGCAAGCTGTATATCGATGTGATGCTGGAGGATGCCGGCTGGGAAGAGGGCAGGGACTGGCTGAATGACGTGGCGCTGCCCGGCACTTTTGGTAAGAGTGCGTCGTCCTTTGCCGATTACGTTCTGTATGGTGATGACGAAAGACCGCTTGCGGTACTGGAAGCCAAGTACACCTGTGCCGATGCGGCAAAAGGCAGACAGCAGGCGAAGCTGTACGCCGATCTGCTGGAAAAGCAGTACGGGCGCCGCCCGGTTATTTTTCTGTCGAACGGTTTTGAGACATGCATCTGGAACGACAAATACTATCCCGAGCGCAAGGTGGCAGCGGTGTATTCCAAGCGGGATCTGGAAAAGCTGTTTCATCTGCAGTCTGTACGTACCAGCCTTAAAAACGTGGTTATCAACAAGAAGATTGCAGGGCGGTATTATCAGAAAGATGCAGTCCGGGCAGTTTGCGAAAGCTTTGAAGCGAAGCGGCGTCGTAAGGCTCTGCTCGCCATGGCAGCCGGTTCGGGCAAGACGAGAACGGTCATTGCGCTGTGCGACGTGCTTTTTCGGCACGGCTGGGTGAAGAATATCCTGTTCCTCGCTGACCGTAGTTCTCTCGTTACCCAGGCAAAGCGTGCTTTTGCGAATATGCTTCCCGATCTATCTGCCGCCAATCTCTGCGATGAGGAAGCAAACTACGGTGCGCGGTGCGTATTCTCTACCTATCAGACGATGATGCACTGCATCGATGCAGTGAAGGATGAAAACGGCTGCAAGTTGTATACGACGGGGCACTTTGATCTTGTTATCGTAGACGAGGCGCACCGATCGGTTTACAACAAATACAGAGACATGTTCACCTACTTCGATGCGGCACTGGTAGGTCTTACCGCCACGCCCAAGGAGGAGATTGACAGGAATACTTACGAGATCTTTGAACTCGAAAGCGGTGTGCCCACCTACGGGTATGCGCTGGACAAAGCGGTCAAGGACGGATTTCTGGTGGGTTTTACGGCTGTGGAAAGCAAGCTGAAGTTCATTGAAAAGGGCATTACCTACGAGGAGCTGCTTCCCGCGGAGAGGGAAATGTACGAGAATACCTTCGTGGGAGAAAATGGTGAACTGCCTGAGAATATCGACTCGTCCGCACTGAACGAATGGGTATTCCATGAGGATACGATTAGGCAGGCTCTGCACATTCTCATGCAGGACGGACTCAAAACCGATCACGGCAAGAAATTGGGCAAGACGGTTCTTTTTGCCAAAGATCACGCCCATGCGGAAAAGATCTGCGAAATTTTTGAAAAAGAATATCCGCATCTGCCTGGATATACAAAAGTCATCGATAACTGCATGACCTGTGCGCAGAGTGCCATTGATGAATTCTCCGATCCGAATAAATTGCCGCGGATCGCCATTTCCGTAGATATGCTGAACACCGGCATCGATGTGCCGGTAGTGCTGAATCTCGTGTTTTTTAAGAGAGTAATGAGTAAGGCAAAGTTCTGGCAGATGATCGGACGCGGTGCCCGCCGGTGTGACGGGATGATGGACGGTAAGGATAAGAATGCGTTTTACGTTTTCGACTTTTGCGGAAATTTTGCATTTTTCCGTATGGGCGCGGATAAGACTTCCGGCAGTCTGAGATCTCTCCAGAGCGAAGTCTTTCGGCTGCAAGCACAGATAGCGTTCAAACTGCAGGATACTGTCCCACAGACACCGGCGCTGACTAAATTCCGCAAATCGCTCGTCAGTGATATGGTTCGCAAGGTTCGTGAACTGAACAAGGATCATTTTGCTGTCCGCCAGCATCTGCGGTACGTGGAGCAGTATGCAAATCCGGACAATTATACGGTACTTACTCATGAGAATACATTGTGGCTGGCGGAGGAGGTGGCACCGCTTCTCACGCCCGATACGGATGAGGTATCTGCCGTGCAATTTGATGCGCTGATGTACGGCATAGAGCTTGCTTACCTCGCAGGCAAAACATATTCCCGCGCCCGTGCCGATCTTTTGCGTCAGGTAAAAAAACTTGCCTCCGCGGCAGACACTCCTGCAAGCGCGGCACAGCGGGAGCTGATCGAAAAAATTCTGCATACCGACTATCTCGGATCTGCGGGAATCCGTGATTTTGAATACATCCGTGAAACTTTGCGTGAATTGATTTAATATATTCTGAGGAAGTCTGTACGGTATGGTACCAAGCCCGCGGACGGAATTCCGGCATGATCCAAAACGGATGAAGGGGCCGGCTTCCTGCAAACGTTCGTACCGCCGGAAACAAAAACAGCACATCGGAGAAAAAACAAGGCGTAAACCATTGAGGATTTACGCCTTGTTTCTTTATGTCTGTTTTCGGTTCGATGAGGACGATTACTGCTCTTTTTTCTGCCCATGTCGGTAGAGGAAATGGGCAGCGGCTACGGCACAGATACCGCCGATCAGTTTTCCGAGGATCATGCCGTCGAGAAACGTGTCGTCAAACGCCATGGTAAACGCAAGATGATCCCCGAACACAAAGGAAGCGGATACCGCGAACGCCATGTTCATCATGATTCCCTTGGTATCCATTTTTTCGATCATGGCAAACATAGGAATGCTGTTGGACAAAGAGGCAATCAGTCCCACAACGGACGTCTCGTTGATCTTCAGCAGTTTTCCGAAAGCAATCAGAGGCTTTTTCAGCAGCCGCGATGCGATGGCGATCAGCGGGAATACCCCAGCCAGCGTAACGGCAATGCCCCATACCGATTCAAACGCCACCCCAATGGATTCCATGTGAGGGATCAGTTTGATACCGGTGAAATAGTCAAAAATGCCTGCCGCCAGGCCGATGGTGATTACGATTACCACAATATTGCCGATGACAGAGAAGATCTTCCGGCTCACGTCCGCGTTCCATATCAGTCCGAGGCACACAATACCGGACATAAGGATCACCGGAAGAAGATTCCAAAGCAGAGCGAGAGGCGGACATCCCTCGATTAAACCGCCCGCGATGCAGCCGAGCGGCATGGTTACAATACCGCAGAGGATGCCGTTTAAGATATCCTTGTGGTATTTTTTATCCACTGTGCGAAGGGGAACCGGAACGGTAAAGCAGATGGTAACGCCCAGCATGGAGGCAACGATCAATCCGTTAAACCCGCCCCATACCGTATCCGGGGACAACTGCTTTGCCAGCGGGGCACCGCCCATGTCGTTGGCAAGAAATCCTGCCACGAAGGACGGATCCAGATGAAGCAGATCGGACAGCGGTCCGAACACGGGAATGATGACTTTTGAAAGCGTAGGAGCCAAAACGATCATACCGATCATAGCCATAGCCAGAGAGCCGGTGGCGAGGATGCCCTTTTCAAACTCTTCGCCGATTTTCAAATGGTTGCCTGTGATCCGGTCAAGGGCGCCGAAAAGGGCAAACACGCCGAGAACGATTTGCAGAATATTCATCGTCATTCCTCCGTAAAGGTCAGTACAGAATTTTTACGGGACCGTACAGTCCGCTTTCCAGGGAATCGGCATGGAAAATATTTTCTCTGCCGTAATAAGGGGTCAGCTGCCATTTTTGCCATTTGTCGAAGGAGTCGGTGTGAAGATATTCGTTGGCCCCCGTGTTGGATACGCGGATTTCCAGAAGATTCTCTTCCTTCAGCAGATCAGTCGGAATGTCAATGCAGTAAGGCTCCATCGTTTTTATCCCAACGGACGTACCGTTTACGAATACTTCGCAGGAGCAGCGGACTTTTCCCAAATCCAGACGGACCCGGGATGCCTTTTCCGGCAGGGTAAACCGGGTTTTGTATATGCCGCTTCCGGAAAACGCCTTTCCCACGTAGCGGCTCCAATCGCCCGGTACTGCCGGCACCTCCGGCTCACCGAGCGTCCTGGTTTCGTATTCCATGGCACCAACAATAAACTGATCAATGGGACGGAAAAGGAAGTTTTCGAGAACCAGTTCCCGGCGAAGGATATCCTCTTTTTTCGTTTCTGCCGGCATGTCGCCCTGCCACAGGAAAAGAATCCGGCCGACGGGCAGAGTGAAGGTGGAGGATTCCGGTGCAAAGATCCGGCCGTTTTCAGCCTCCAGCACGTAAATGGAGCCGGGGAGGGAAACGTCAAAGGTGACTTCCGTGGCGGCTTCATTGAAGAGCATATACAGGGTGCCGTTGTCACAGTGACGGACACAGAGACGGAGCAGATCGGTTTCGCCCGAAACGGTGATGGACGTGGGAGCCAGGGATTCGATGCTGTCCATGACAGCCGCTTTTTCTAATCCGTCCGGTACGGTATCGGCAAGGACGAAGACCTTGCCGCCGCCGGCCATAAACCGACGGAGCACCGCTTTTACTTTCTCGGGCATGAAGCGACATTCCGGCACGACTACCGTGCGGTAGCACGTTTTGCCCATGACAATTTTTCCCGCATCCGTCTGTTTTTCATCCGCAAGCAGGAATACGTCATCATCTGCAACGTCAAAGAGGAGACGGGCGTTTTCCATCTTCTTAGCCGCTGCTTCAAAAGCCTCTGCCGCCAGTGCGTTATCCTTTCCGGACAGAAGATCGGGCACGGGCATATACAGGGCAGTATCGGCAGCTCGCTCACCCAGCGAGGCGAGATAGGACAGACGTTCCGCATATTCGTTGAAAACGGAAAGATCCCGATAGCAAGCGTGCTTTTCGGTGAAATAGGGAAGCTCGCCCATCATCAGAAAACCGCGGCGCCAGTACGGAACGGCAAAGAGGTTGAACAGATTTATACCGCGGACGGCCTGGTAATTCAGTACGTACCGCATCTGATTGTAATCGAGTCCCTCCCCGTATACACCGAAGGATTCGGTCATGGCATACCGCTCGCCTGCCTGGGCGGCGGCAGAGGAAGCATACCGGGGGAAGAAGGTGTTCAGTGCCTCTCTTTTTTCGCCGGGATTTTCCTTGATCTCGGGGAAGATCTGCCGCCAGATCACGTCAACGCCCGGTATATCAAAGCAGCGGAGTGCACGGAGAAGGTTAAAATTACCCGAATCGGTGCACGCCCGATAGGCGGTGTGATCCAGATCCATGTGCCCGGTGAAGGCCATGCCGTGCCGGTTGGTCCATTCCTTGTTACGGAGCATGAAATTCTCACAGAACAGCCGGCTGCACAGATCAAACCAGGCGATCCTTGCAAGACTGCCTTCCCGTGTGGGGATGCGGGTGCCCGCAAGATCCGGCAGGAATTTTCGTATGCTGTAACCGTTCTCTTTTTCAAAAAGATCTTCGATTTCTTTCCGGAACGGCACCTTACGGGGCGCGGTGGGCTCATCGGTGAAAACCGCCAGAATATTCTCTCCCAGCAGATCCTTGAGATAGGGCTTGTAGGCTTCGTGGGTTATCTCGATAAACTTGTCCGTGGCCTCTGCCAGCGTGGCGTCCGGCAATTCGGGGATCGCTTCACCGAAGCGTTCCTTATGGTAACAGTATTCGGTGATTTCGCAGTCGGCGGCGAAAACGTGTCCGCTTTCGATGGGTGTGTCTCCGTCAAGAAGGGCAAGTGCTACGTCCTTTTGTGCCTCGTACACGTCCCCCTTGGAAAAGGCGGCCTTGCGTGCGGAGAGACTCTGTCGGCCGTATTCGGGATATGCATTCATTACCTTGCCGCAGGCACCGCCGGAGGGCCAGCCGCCTTCGTCGTAAAACCACATATACATACCGCGTTTTTTCATCTCTTCGGCGGCATAGCGATATTCTTCAAAATAGGGCTTCGTGAGGTAATCCGGCTCCAGCATGGTGGGGATACTTTCTGGCCGGAAAGTCTTTGGCTCTGCAATGATAGCGATGGCTTTGATGCCCAAACGCTGCATTTCGTCCAGTTGGCTGTCGATCTCCTCCCGGGTGATGGGGCCGTTCCAGATCCAGTTATAGACCGG
>JAZQDY010000134.1:0-5071 GCA_045547015.1 Eubacteriales bacterium
GCGTGCACGACGATCTGCCCGAGGGCAAGATCCTGAATGCCCGCGTGCTGAACCCCACGGCGGAAAAAGCCGAGGCCTGGGGGCTGGACTATAAGACGTGGGTAAAAGAAGGCTGGGTAGACCGCCTCATCATCTCCGACCAGGGACACGAAACGTTCTTTGACATCACGCCCTACGCCGAATTTTTCAAGGATTATCCGGACGTGGAATTCTATCTGGGCATTAACGCCACCCTTTCCGGTCACGATACCACGAAAGAGGAAGAAGCCATTCTGATGGCAGGCGGCGAGATCCCGGGCAAGGAACTGGTTTCCTTTGAACAGTTCATGCTCCGTGCCTACGAGGCATATATGGCCGGTGCGGACGGTATCTTCATTTTCAACGGGCTCACCGGCGGGGCCAATCCCGCATACGGACACATGAACAACAAAAACCGCATGATTAAATGGTACACCTTCACGTATCCTTCCTCCAACATTGTGGAAACGGTAGAGTTCGTCAATAAGAAAGACGTACCCGAATCGTTCAAAACCGGTGTCGAAGACATTCCGGAAACCTCCGCCGCTGACGAAACCACGGCGGCACCCGCAGAAACGGATGCGTCCACAGAAACAAGCGGCACAAATCCGATGCTGTATATAGGTATCGGTGCCGCTGCCGTCGCTGCCGCAGCGATAATCCTCGTAATTCTGAAAAAGAAAAAGGCCTGAACCGTTTTCCTCCCGGCAGAGATACTGCCGGGAGGATTTTGCTCTTTAATTACCGATTTCTTGCCAAGTGTTTACAAATTGTTCATACACTCCCGTGTACATTGTGATAAAATATGTTTACAAAATATTCAAACTTATTTTCAAGGAGTTTTACCACTATGAAAAAGGTCCTCTCTTTTCTGATGATTACCGCGCTTCTTCTCAGCTCTGTCATCAGCATTTCCGCCGAAGCCACCAAGGCAACCGCTACCGTTGACGTAAGAGCCGACGGTCTGACCCTTCCCGTAAGCGATGCTGACTGGGCAAATGCCATCACCATCGAGAACTCCGGCAAGGAAAAGAACTACGCAAACCACGGCAGAGAAGCCGAAGTAACCTATGAGTACGATGCCGCTTCCGGCAAGCTGACCATGGAGGTTCTGTACAATCTGAACTCCTGGCTGGGTGCACTCGCTCTGCTCGATGCAGACGGCAATGCCGTTGAATTCACCACCGCAAAGCCGTACGGCGAAGCTAAGGGCGGCAATACCCTGTGGAGCCACTCCTACGTAGAAAGCGGCCACGCAGACGCAGTGAAGTCTATCACCATCACCGTTGAGGGCCTGAAGGCACTGCCCTCTCAGTACGTGCTCTTCGCAAGCAACACCGGTACCGGCAACCTGTTCACTGCTAAGATCACCATCGATTTTGCATCTGCTCCCGCCGCTGAAACCACTGCAGCTACCACGGAAGCTACTACTGCAGCCACCACCGCAGCCACCACCGCAGCTACGACTGCAGCTACTACCGCTGCTACAACGGCAGCTACTACCGCTGCTACTACCGCTGCCACTGAGCCCACCGCTCCCGCTACGTTCGACGCAGCCATCATCGCTGCTGTTGTAATGGCAGGCTCTGCTGCTGCATACGTTCTGGGCAAAAAGAAGAACTGATTGCTCCGCGATGCGCGTGCATAAATAATAATCAATGGAAGATCTGCTGCTGAAAAGCGGCAGATCTTCTTACTTTTAGCCGTATTGTTCACAATTTGTCAATCAATTTTCTTTCAACTCATGTATAATATATGTAAACAAATTCCTACGGAAAGGATTCTTATATGAAAATCAGATCTCTCAGTCTGCTCCTTGCCGCCGTGATGCTTCTGGGCATGTTTCCGGCATTTGGCAGCACCGCAGTCTCTGCCGCAGATACGTCGGAGGAAAAGGTAATCCTGGATTACGACTGCAGTTCTGTAAACGCGGCACCTGTTTATGTCACCGGCAACAATTATCCGTCCTACTATTTCACCGATTCCAAAACGGAAGGCGTTGCGGCCGGCACCGTTTACGCCGGCTCGGACGGGGAAACCACCGGTTACTCCACCATGGTCATCCCCTTCAACACAGATCAGCCCTCCTTCTCTCTGGAGATGGACATGAAGGTGGAAGACCTTATGACCCCCTCCGGCAATCACATCTGGCGCGGCCTGGTATTTGAGATCAACGTACCCGGCAGCAGCCTCATATACGTGAATTTCCATTCCATGACAGAGCCGGATGCCAACGGCAAAAACGCGCTGATGATGGGCATGACCAAAGAACGGAGCGATCCCGGGCTTCCCGCCGCCAAGATCACCATCCCCACGGACGGAGAATTTCACAAGTGGAACCTCCAATTCGACGGAAAAGATGAGCTTCGCTTCTATATCGACGGTGAACTGCAGGCATCTTATCACGACGTGACGGTGAAAACCACCTCCGCCACCGGCTCGATCAATATTAAAAACGTTATGCACGATATCCAGTCGGGCAAAAACGCTGTAACCTTTGACCACATCAAAATGATCTCCGGCATCAAAATGGAGAAGCGGGAAGTAGTGAATGCCGTGCTGGAGCCGGGTGCTGTTTCCAGCAATTTCACGCTTCATACGGAGATCAACAAGATCTACGACGACACCGAAATCACCTTCACCGTAGCCTCCCGTGACGATGCCTCCAAGGTATATACGCACACCTACAAGCCCACGGACGTAAAATCCTCCGTGACGGTAAGCGATATTCCCTTCGGCGGCATGTGCACCGTTTCCGTAAACGTGACGGGCGGTCTGAAAGAAGTCACCTTCGACCAGTATCTGTATTCCAGCTACGAAGAGATCTTCGCCGGTGCAGAAATCACGGCAGGTGATCCCTATGCCGCGTACTATTTCAGCAATCTGCACACGCTGGAGCTGCCGAAAGGCTCCAAGTGGGCACCCGGCTACTTCCAGCGGGAGGACGGCTCCTACGGCTCCACCATCTACTGCCCCGGCGTGAAAGCCGACCATGCGTTCAATCTCCCCGTAAAGCTGAACGGTAAATTCGCCGTATACGTTGGCTGTGTGCAGGGCACGCGCAATTTCACCGTCAACGGAAAGAATGTGTTCGTCACCCACGACCCCAAAACCGGCAACACAATCCGGGAATATTTCACCATCGCCGGAGATTTCAAGAACGAAGAGATCACTATCTCCAACACCCAGGCATCCTTTGCCCGTCTGGCATACGTCAAATTCGTTTCCATTTCCGATGAAATGTACGAGAAGTACACGGCAGTGGACGATTCCCAGAATCTGATGACGGACAACGACGGCTTCTCCATGTTCACGAACGCCAAAGCAGGCACGGTGGATTATCTTCTGAACACGGTGGTTGAGCAGTATGCACAGGGAATGAATCTGGGCAAATACAATTTTGCCACGTGGGTAACCTCTCTTCTGAACTTCCCCAGCGAAACCCAGAAGACCTATATCGAAAAACGGCTGAAAGAGCTGGGTGTGCCGGAAGAAAAATGGCCGAAGCACTTCCTTGACCAGGTGGATAAGCAGGGCAACGCTCTGGACTTCAGCGATCTTATGCGGAAGGCAGACCAGAACGCCTTCGATAACATCACCGCCATCAACGAGACCGGCATTCCCCACGTTCTCCTTGCCGACTACATAAAGAAGAACGACTACGGTGAGCTGTACGTTTCCCAGCGTATGTCCGCCTACTATTCCGGTATATGGAATCACCTGAACGGCACCTTCTTCTTCCTCCATCCCGAATGGCAGAGAGGCGGCTCCTATCAGTTCAGCTACATGCACGAGGAATACCGGAACTATATGCATGATCTGCTCATGGAAATGGCAGCCCCTGAAAACGTCAGCGGCATTACCATGGACTTTGGTCGCTACTACTACATCTTCGGTACGGAGCTGACCGACGTGAGCGAGCGTACAAAAATCATGAACGACTTTGTGAAGAGCGTCAGCGAAGATCTGCCCGAGGGCAAAATTCTGAATGCCCGCGTGCTGAATCCCACTGCCGAAAAGGCGGAAGCCTGGGGCCTGGACTACAAAACCTGGGTGAAGGAAGGCTGGATCGACCGCCTCATCATTTCCGATCAAGGTCACGAAACCTTCTTTGATCTGACGCCCTACATGGATTTCATGAAAGACAATAAAGACGTAGAAATCTACATTGGTATCAACTCTTCTCTGTCCGGCCATGACCGAACCAAGGAAGAGGAAGAAATCCTCGCCGCCGGCGGCACGGTGGAATCCGGCGAGCGGGTCTCCTTCTTGCAGTTCATGCTCCGCGCCTATGATATTTACATGGCAGGGGCAGACGGCGTGTTCATCTTCAACGGTATGGACAACACCCACGTGGGCGGTATTGATCCCGCTTACGGCAACATGAACAACAAGACCAGCATGATAAGATGGTATACCTTCGACTACCCGGCGCACCTGTTCTCCGAAACGGTATCCTTCCTGAACGCCAAGGACGTTCCCGAGGAGTTCAAGAACATGAAGGCACCCGTGGAAACCACAACGGCTGACACCTCCGCGCCGGCAGATACGGCAGAGACGGATGCGCCCGCCGATACCGAAGCCGGCAATATGACCCCCGTGTTTATCGGCATCGGTGCCGTGGCTGTAATCGTCATTGCCGCCGTGATTATCCTTCTGAAAAAGAAGAAAAAAGCATAACGCATCTTTTCGCAAGGCTCCCGGGACGGGGGCCTTGCTTTTTCATTTTCCCCCGAATTATTAACAGTATGTTCACAAACAAAGCAGATTCTTCCTATATAATACTGGTAGCAAAGACTCCCTTTTATACTCTCATTTTTCATAAAAGTTCAGAAAGGATTTCCCCATGAACGAAAACAAAAACATTCTTCTTGATTTGGACGGCACGTCGCTCGCACGCATCGCCGCCGGCGCAAGCGGCAATATCTTCCCCCAGTGCTATTTTGCCGGAGCTGATAACGAACACGGTCTTTCCGTAGAGCCGGGCACCGTCCGTCTTGGTTCAGACGGCACCCGCAGCTACTGCATACTGGAGACGCCGTTCACATTCGGT
>JAZQDY010000135.1:0-4603 GCA_045547015.1 Eubacteriales bacterium
CCCCGTCCAAAAAACTTTTACGGCATAGAAAGTTCCATTCTATGGCTGTGGAGTTCGGGCGGGTACAAGGATAACCAATCACCAAATGAAAATACGGAGACTACACCAATGAACAAGGCTACAAGAAAAACCATCATCGCCGGCAACTGGAAGATGAACATGACCCCCTCCGCAGCCGAGGCGGCTGTGAAGGAAACCGCTGCTCTCGTGGCTGGCAAGGACGGCTGTGAGACCGTTCTTTGCGTTCCTTTCGTGGACATCCATGCCGCTGTGGCGGCTGCCAAGGGCACCAATGTGAAAATCGGTGCGCAGAACGTACACTTTGAGGCAAAGGGCGCATTCACCGGCGAGATCGCCGCGGACATGCTGCTGGAGTGCGGCGTGGAATACGTGATCATCGGTCACAGCGAGCGCCGTCAGTATTTCGGCGAGACGGATGAAACGGTAAACAAGCGCACCAAGGCGGCACTGGCTGCCGGCCTCAAGGTAATCCTGTGCCTGGGTGAAGTGCTGGGCGAGCGTCAGGCAGGCATCACCGAGGAGATCGTTTCCATGCAGACGAAGCTGGATCTTGCCGGTATCTCCGCGGAGGATATGAAGAACGTGATTATCGCCTACGAGCCGGTATGGGCTATCGGTACCGGTCTTACCGCAACGCCGGAGCAGGCGGAGGAAGTCTGCGCCATCATCCGCGGCGTAATTGCCAAGCTGTACGATGAAAAGGTTGCCGAGGCGACCACCATCCAGTACGGCGGATCCATGAACGACGGCAATGCGGCAGAGCTTCTGGCAAAGGTAAACGTGGACGGCGGCCTGATTGGCGGCGCGTCCCTCGTTCCCGCAAAATTTGCCAAGATCGTAGACGCAGCACAGGCGTAAGAGAATAGGGAAGATATGGCGGGGGAAACTTTTTGCGAAAAGTTTCCCCCGTGCCCCTTTCAAAAACCTTTATACTGAAAAACAGGATACAGTGATTCATGGAAATATATATTGACAGCGCCAACGGGGCGGTGATCCGGGAGCTTTGCCGGTACTATCCCGTGGCAGGCGTAACCACCAATCCCACCATCATCGCCCGGGAGAAGGGTGATTTCAAAAAAATTCTCACGGACGTACGCGCGGCGGCGGGAGATCTTTTGATCCACGCACAGGTAACGGCAGAGACGGCGGAAGGCATGCTGACCGATGCAAAGGATCTGCACGGACTTCTGGGGGATCCCTTTGCGGTAAAGGTACCCGTGACGAAAGAGGGCCTGCGTGCCATTCCGCTTCTCAAGGCGGAGGGCTTTACTGTGACCGCCACGGCCATCTTTTCGCCGGTGCAGGCAGTACTGGCGGCGGCGGCCGGGGCCGATTATGCCGCACCGTACATTAATCGGTTTGACACGGTCTGCGGCGGCGGTGTGCAGCTTGTCAGCGATATTGCCTGCCTGTATGCCGAAAACGGATATGCTACGAAAATTCTGGCGGCCAGCTTCAAAAACGCTTTGCAGATCGCGGAGGTTATGCTGGCCGGGGCAGAAAGCGTGACGCTGGCACCGGATCTGTTTGATATGATGCTGTCCCATCCCATGACCGATCTTGCTATGGATGCGTTCCGTCGGGACTGGGCAGGCGTGTATAAAGATGCATCCGTGCAGAGCCTTTTGGGTAAATAAACAGGATAACAACCGAACGGCAGAGACGCTGCCGTTCGATTTTTTTATGCACTGTTCATGCCCGGAATTCTTGACATTACCGCCCGGTTGCTGTATAATATACACTGCGAATATGTTTTGAAAAAAAATTCGTTCATTTGCAGAATGTAGATCGCTTTTTGCGAGCTGCTGCATACAGCCTGCTCCTCTTTTTTCGAAAAAATTCATTTTTACATAAAGGAATCTGTGCCATGATTACTCTTCACGAAAACGGCGTGTATCTGGTGGACGGCAAGGTATGCAAATCCCATGCCACCCCGGCCGCTGAGGCGAAAAAAGCCACGATGGCGTATCAGATCCTTGCCGCACACAACGTGGGCGACGAGACCAATCTGAAAATCAAATTTGACGCTATGGTATCCCACGATATTACTTACGTGGGCATCATTCAGACGGCACGTGCCTCCGGCATGACCGAATTTCCGCTGCCCTACGCTATGACCAACTGCCACAACAGCCTTTGTGCCGTAGGCGGTACCATCAATGAGGACGACCACGTATTCGGTCTGTCCGCCGCCCGGAAATACGGCGGCATCTACGTGCCTGCCAATCAGTCCGTGATTCACTCCTTTGCCAGAGAAGATCTGACGAAGTGCGGCGGCATGATTCTCGGCTCGGACAGCCATACCCGCTACGGTGCACTGGGCACTATGGGCGTGGGCGAGGGCGGCCCTGAACTGGCAAAGCAGCTTTTGAAGGATACCTGGGATATCAAGGCCCCTGAGGTAGTGCTGGTGTATCTTACCGGTGCGCCGCGCCGCGGCATCGGTCCTCACGACGTGGCGATCGCTCTGGTCGGTGCTACTTTCGGAAACGGATTTGTAAAGAACAAGGTGCTGGAGTTTGTGGGCCCCGGCGTAAAATCCCTCAGTGCGGATTTCCGCTGCGGCATCGATGTTATGACCACTGAGACCACCTGCCTTTCTTCCATCTGGGAAACGGATGACGAGATCAAAAAGTTCTACGAAGTCCACGGACGCGGCGGCGACTACAAGGAGCTGAAGCCCGGCGCGGTGGCGTACTACGACAGCATGATCGAAATCGATCTGTCTAAAATGGAATCCATGATCGCTTTGCCGTTCCATCCGTCCAATGCGTACACGATCCACGAATTCGTGGCGAACGCGGAGGAAATTCTCGCAAAGATCGAAAAAGAAGCGAAAGAAATGTTCCCCAAATCCACGCCCGATCTGGTGTCCAAGGTGCGTGACGGTAAGGTGTACGCCGATCAGGGCGTCATCGCCGGATGCGCCGGCGGTATTTACGAGAATATCGACGAGGCGGCTGATATCCTTCGGGGAGCCTCCTGCGGTGACGGATATTTCTCCCTGTCCGTTTACCCCACCTCCGTGCCCGTATCGCTGGAGTTGACCCGCAACGGAGACAGCGCTGCCCTTATGCAGGCAGGCGCGGTAATCAAGCCTTCCTTCTGCGGTCCCTGCTTCGGTGCCGGCGACGTGCCGGCCAACAACGGCCTGTCTCTCCGCCATACTACCCGTAACTTCCCTAACCGGGAGGGCTCCAAGCCGGGCGAAGGACAGCTGGCGGCTGTAGCACTGATGGACGCACGATCCATTGCGGCAACGGCGGCAAACGGCGGCGTTATCACGGCGGCAACGGATATCGAGTACGAGCCCCAGCACCGCCCCTATTCCTTCGATAAGAGCGTGTATGAGAAGCGCATCTACCGGGGATTCGGCAAGCCCATGCCGGAGGAGAAGCTGATTCTCGGTCCCAACATCACCGACTGGCCGGAGATGTTCGCACTGAACGATAATCTGCTTCTGAAACTGGCGGCAGTGATCCGTGATCCCGTTACCACTACGGATGAGCTGATCCCCTCCGGTGAGACGTCCTCCTACCGTTCCAATCCTCTGCGTCTGGCAGAATTTGCCCTGTCCCGCCGCGTGCCCGAATACGTGGGACGTTCCAAAGCCTGTGCCGCAGCCGAAGCTGCGCGCCGTGCAGGCAATACGCCCGCTGAGATCGGGGACGTGCTTTCGAAGGTAGGCGCGGATGCTGAGAATACCCAGTTCGGCTCCTGCGTGTTCGCCATGAAGCCGGGCGACGGTTCTGCTCGTGAGCAGGCTGCCTCCTGCCAGCGTGTGCTGGGCGGTATGGCCAACATCTGCTATGAGTTTGCCACGAAGCGCTACCGCTCCAACTGCATCAACTGGGGTATGCTTCCCTTTACGCTGGACGGGAATGCGGCATTCCCCTATGAGGACGGCGACTACGTATTCGTTCCCGGCGTCAGAGAGAAGATCGCCGCCGGCATCGAGGAATTCCCGGCAAAAGTGATCCGTCAAAGTGGCGAGATCGCCGACGTGATGCTCTACGTGCGCGGCCTTACCGAGAATGAGAGAGAGATCATCCTGGAGGGATGCCTCATGAACTATAAGAAGGCACATTTGAAGTAAGAGGGAATGCGGTCAGGGGGACTTTTGAAAAAGTCCCCCCGACACCCCTTCAAAACTTTCCGGGTTGCTCTTGCAGTCTGAGTCTGACAACCTACTTTCCCCATAATAAAGTTTTTTGCGGAGCTTTTTTTCAAAAACGCGACCCGTCCCCCTATTCTCTTTTCCAAATATATTCGGAGGTAATGAATGATGGAAAAAATCAAAATGTCCACCCCTCTTGTGGAGATGGACGGAGACGAGATGACACGTGTACTCTGGAAAATGATCAAGGACGAGCTGATTCTGCCCTTCGTGGATCTGAAAACGGAGTATTACGATTTGGGCCTGCCGGAGCGTGAGCGTACGAAGGATGCGGTCACTGTGGCGGCAGCCGAGGCCAACAAAAAGTATAAGGTGGCTGTAAAGTGCGCTACCATCACCCCCAACGCACAGCGTGTGACGGAGTACAACCTCACCGAGATGTGGAAATCCCCCAACGGCACCATC
>JAZQDY010000136.1:0-16639 GCA_045547015.1 Eubacteriales bacterium
GGTGCCGCCGGTGATGCAGAAGGGAATACCCGAGCCAACCCCCCCGCCGACCCGGCACAGTTCATCCTGGGTCAGCGGGTTGTTGAAGTGTTTGTTCATAAGGGGGAGAACCGCCGCCGCATCGGCACTGCCGCCGCCAAGACCGGCGGAGAGAGGGATCCGCTTTTCGATATGGAGTTTGATCCGCACGTTTTCGATTTCTGCCGCTTTCAGATACAGATCCGCCGCGCGGTACGCCAGATTTTTTTCATCACAGGAAAGCTGAGGAAGCGTACAGGTAAGAAGGATCTCCGTGGCAGGCGCGTTTTCTGTGATTTCCGCTGAAATCGTGTCACAGAGACCTACCGTCTGCATACAACTGTGCAGATCGTGGTAGCCGTCCGGACGCTTTTGCAAAACGTCCAGGAACAGATTGATTTTCGCATTGGCAGTTTCGTAAATCATAAGCGACATCCATTATCCTTACGTAATATTCTATAATAACTTCGTGATGGGATTCTGCTCTATATCGATGGCGTGGAGAGGGCAAAGCTCCTGACAGCAGAAACAGCGGATGCAGTCTCCGTGACGGATCACCGCGCGCTTTTTGCCTCGGATTTCCATAATGCTAATGGCTTTGCGGGGACAGGATTTTTCGCATACGCCGCATCCCACGCATTTGGCTTTCACGATCCGGGGATGAGGCGCAAAGAACTCTGCCACTTTCCCGCCGAACAGGGTGGAAAGACTGCCGAGAAAGGTCTTTCGGGAGGCATCCGGCGGAACGAAATCGGAAAGGGAAATTTCCTTAAGGGACGTGCCTCGGATATCCAGTTTTTCGACACTGTCCGGGCAAAGTCCGCGGGCGATTGCCGCATTTGTTACGGAGACGGTACCGGCAAAGCCAATGAGCGCCTCAGCGGCAAGATCCAAACAGAAGGGATCCCGGCTCATGAGCACCGCACCGACAGGGCGGGGCGTGCCGCCGGTAGGCCCGTTTCCTTCCATTCCCACGATGCCGTCGCAGATGGCGAGAACCTCGTGCTTCTGACATAGCATCTGCGAAAGGTCTACCAGCATCTCAGAGAATACGGGAAGGGCAGGATAGGCGGAATGCATTTCAAATTTCTGAACGCCCGGTACTACGCCGAAGAAGTTTTTCACCGCTGCGCTCATTTTTGTCAGCGAGTGGGACTTCAGCCGGCAGAGATCCACGATCACGTCTGCCTCGCAGATGGGCGTGATGACGGAGAAGGCACGGCAGGCAACGCCGGAGGAGGCGTTTACCGTCCGGTGAGAGGTGTCGTAGTTCAGCGGAAGTCCGACGGCTTCGGCGGCATTCAGGATACCGCAGGTTTTATAGTTTATGCGAAGTGCCGCTTCCGAATACAGACCGCCGGGACTTTCCGCAAGGAGGAGATCGGAAGCACCGTGTTCTCGCAGAAATTGCACTACCGCCGTGAGAAAGGCAGGATGCGTCGTGGCGGCACCGTCCGGTTTTGTGGGTGCCACCAGATTCGGCTTTATGACCACACGCTTACCGGCGTAGGCGTCGGCGGATATAGAAAGCAGCTCCGCCTGCCGGTTCAGACAGGCGAGAATCGTGTCCGCATCGTACTCCGTTACCCGCTGTACGGCAACCGGCGAAAAGAGCGTTTCCTCTTTTTTCGTCATGGCACACCACTCCTATCATACTTATATTATTAGTATACCATGCTTTTGCGGTTATTGCAAGGGGAAGAAGTGCATGGAGCGCAATTTCGGAATAATCTATACAAAACAGCGTGACAAATTGCGCTCTCTGTGTTATAATAGACGAAGCGAAATTAAACAGGCGGAGGAAAATATGTATACGGATAAAAACGGAAAGCGCTGGTACAAGGGGAATCTGCATACGCACACCACCGAATCGGACGGAAAACGGACACCGGAGGAGGCAGTCGTACTGTACCGGGAGAACGGATACGATTTTCTGGCACTGACCGATCACTGGCGCGTATCGCTGCCAGGGGAGGCGGAAGGAGTGCTTTTGCTTGGCGGATGCGAATACAATATAGGCAAATCGGCACGGACGGGAGTCGTGCATATCGTGGGCGTGGGCATGAGCCGGGTGCCCGGTGCCTCGGAGCAGGATTCGCCGCAGGTGATTATCGATAAGATTCATAAAGCAGGCGGATTTGCCATATGGGCGCATCCGGCATGGTCTCTCAATACCCCTGAGTTTATAGATTCGTTCAGCGGGATCGACGCTTCGGAAATTTACAATTCCGTTTCCGGCTTTCCCCGTAACGTGCGTCCGGATTCATCACTGATTCTGGATATGCTGGCTGTGCGCGGGAAACCGCTGCCGCTTCTTGCCACGGACGATACCCATTTTTACGAAGCGGACGCCTGCCGCAGTTACGTCTGGGTACAGGCGGAAGCGTGTACCCGGGAGGCGATCCTTGCCGCTTTGCGCGACGGACGTTTTTACGCCTCTCAGGGACCGCAGATTGCCGCCCGCCGGGAAGGAGATCGGATTGTGGTGGAGACCACGCCGGCTGCCTCCATTGCCTTTTTCAGCGATACTCCCTGGGTGAGTGAGCGGGTATTTATCGGAGAGAATCTGACGGGTGCCGCATATACCGTTCAGCCGAAGGATACGTTCGTCCGTGCGGAAATCACCGATGCGGACGGAAACAAGGCGTGGACGCAATACTTTACCGTATAAAAAGATCTCCGAATCCAAACGGATTCGGAGACCTTTTGTTTATTCAATAGAACCGATGTTGTACGGCGTGGTCTGATAGACGAAATAGTTCAGCCAGTTGGAGAAAAGCAGGCTGGCATGGGAACGCCAGGTAACCTTGGGGGCTTTCGTATCGTCGTCATCCGGGTAATAGTTTTTCGGTACCTCAATGGGGAGTCCGGCGTTTTTGTCCCGGAGATATTCCTTTTCCAGTGTCCGCGCGTCGTATTCGGAATGTCCCATGACGAAAATCTGCTTGTTTTCGTCAGATTTCACAGCATATACGCCTGCCTCCGGAGCGGAGGCGAGCACTTTCAGCCCCGGTATGGCCTCGATTTCTTCCCGTCGTACGGTGGTATGGCGGGAGTGGGGGGCCATGAACGTATCGTCAAAGCCGCGAAGCAGCGTACATTCCCGATAGTCCACGTTATGCTCAAATACGCCGAACACCTTTTTGTCAAGCGGGTACTTATTCACGCCGTAGTGATAATACAGACCGGCCTGAGCACCCCAGCAGATATGGAAGGTGGAGTGTACGTTATGCTTGCTCCATTCCATGATCTCGCACAACTCTTCCCAGTAGGTAACCTCTTCAAAGGGCATTTTTTCCACCGGTGCACCGGTGATAATCAAACCGTCGAATTTCTGATCCTTTACCTGATCGAAGGTCTTGTAAAACGCCAGCAGGTGTTCCTCGGAGGTGTTTTTGGATTTATGGGTTCTGGTGTGGATCAGTTCCAGCTCTACCTGCAGAGGGGAGTTGCTCAGGAGACGGGAAATCTGCGTTTCCGTGTCGATCTTCGTGGGCATGAGGTTGAGAAGAAGGATACGGAGCGGGCGGATATCCTGGGTGATGGCCCGGGTTTCCGTCATTACGAAAATATTTTCATCGGTCAGTGTCTGCACAGCAGGCAGTTCATTCGGTATTTTTATGGGCATGACAGCCTCCGTTTTTTTAATAGGAAATCAGACGTGAGAGAGTGCCTGTTCAATGTCGGCGATCAGGTCTTCCTTGGATTCGATGCCGCAGGAGAAGCGGACAAGATCGGAAGGAACGCCTGCGGCAAGCAGTTCTGCATCGTTCATCTGCCGGTGGGTAGCGCTGGCAGGATGCAGACAGCAGGTGCGTGCATCGGCAACGTGGGTTTCGATGGCGGCGATTTTGAGATGCTTCATAAAGGTCTCTGCCGCTTTGCGTCCGCCCTTTACGCCGAAGCTGACGACGCCGCAGGAGCCGTTCGGCAGATACTTCTTAGCCAGATCATAGTACTTGGAGGAGGACAGAGACGGATAGTTGACCCAGGTCACCTTGTCGTGGTTTTCCAGATACTGGGCAACGGCAAGTCCGTTTTCGCAGTGGCGTGCCATACGTACGTGCAGGCTTTCCAGGCCGAGATTCAGATAGAACGCATCCTGGGGAGACTGGATGGCGCCGAAATCACGCATGAGCTGGGCGGTGGCCTTGGTGATGAACGCACCGGCAAGACCGAACCGTTCCGCATAGGTTACGCCGTGATAGCTGTCGTCGGGAGTGGTGAGGCCAGGGAATTTGTCCGCATGGGCAAACCAGTCGAATTTACCGGAATCCACTATGCATCCGCCCACGGCGGCACCGTGACCGTCCATGTATTTGGTGGTGGAGTGAGTAACGATGTCCGCACCCCATTCGATGGGACGGCAGTTGATGGGCGTGGCAAAGGTGTTGTCGATAATCAGCGGTACGCCATGAGCGTGTGCAGCCTTTGCAAATTTTTCAATATCCAGCACGGTGAGGGCGGGATTGGCGATAGTCTCGCCGAATACGGCCTTGGTGTTGGGGCGGAATGCGGCGTTCAGCTCATCCTCCGTGCAGTCGGGGGAGACGAACGTGAACTCAATGCCCATCCGCTTCATGGTAACGGCAAACAGGTTGTAGGTGCCGCCGTAGATGGTGGAAGAGGATACCACGTGATCCCCGCAGGAGGCCAGATTGAAGATGCTGAAGAAGGAGGCTGCCTGGCCGGAGCTTAAGAGCATAGCGGCAGAGCCGCCTTCCAGCGCTGCGATCTTGGCGGCTACCGTGTCGCAGGTGGGATTCTGCAGGCGGGAATAGAAATAGCCGCTTGCTTCCAGATCGAACAGCTTGCCCATATCTTCGCTGGTTGCGTATTTGAAGGTAGTGCTCTGGATAATCGGGATCTGACGGGGTTCGCCGTTGCCGGGCGTGTAGCCGCCCTGTACGCATTTTGTTTCAATTCTCATGTCTTTGCTCATTTGTATTCTCCTTTTGCCGGTTTGGCGATTAATTTTTAAGATTGCACACCGGCGTAGCCGGTTTTTTCAATGATAGACTGGCCCTCGTCGGAGAGGATCCATTGAAGCAGCCGCTGTACGTTTTCGTTTTCTTCTTCCGCATACGTTACAGCGTACAGCGGAACCGTGATGGGGTACGTGCCGCTTTTGATATTCTCGGGAGTGGGGGCGATGCCCTCTATGCTGATCAGCTTGATGTCGGGGTTTTGGATGATTTCTTCCATGTAGTAGCGGAAAGAAAAGCCGATGGCGGCGGTGGTGCTTTTATAGTGAGACACCCGCTCTACGATGCCGGACATCAGATCATTTACAAGTTCTGTAGGCGGTGCCATCAGCGGCTTGTCGCCCATAAAGCGGATCAGCATACTCTGACTGCCGCTGCCCTCGTTTCGCTGGAACGCGGCGATCCGTTCGTTTTTGCCGCCCACTTGCTTCCAGTTCGTGATCTCGCCGGCGTAGATTCTCCGGATCTGATCGGCGGTCAGAGTGTCCACTGGATTGTCCTTGTGGACGAAGAACACGAACGCATCCGCACCGATGGGGGTGTAAACGAACGAGGTTCCGTTTTCTTCTGCGTATTCCATCTGCTCTTTGGACGGATACGCACCGAAGAAGATATCGGTTACCCGGCGGGCGAGCCGGTCATATCCCTGGGGCGTATTGTTATACTGGAAAACGCCTTCCGCATCAATACTTTGCGGTGCGGGATAGACCGCGTTTACAAAGGCGGAATATACCGGGAATACGGCCGCCGCACCGTCTACCACGGGCAGTGTATCTGTTTCGCTGAATCGGAGAGACGCTTCTTTATCCAGCGTGACGATTTTTGAGTTCTCGTCGAAGGGAAGATACTCATATACATTGATATTGGGCGAGGTGTTTACCGTGATGGATTCGTCGTAGGCGTTAACGGCCAGATTGATGCTCAGCGCGAGAATGAATACACCCGTGTAAATGGCCCAGCCTGTCAGTACACGCATTCGCCGCCTGGCCCAGATGAGGGGAAGCAGCAGGGCGGGGAGAACGGTCATGGAAAGAACGGATATGACCACGTGCGTGCCCTCTGCGGCGGAGAACAGATAGGCGAAAAAGCCAACGTAGAAGCTGACAAGCAGGGAAACCGCCGTCAGAAGCAGTTTGCCCATGACGATAATCGTACCGCCGCGAAGAAACTTCGGAATCTTTTCAAACTTTGCCACGAAAATGCCTCCTTTCGTGATACAAACAAAAAACGCCCCAAAGAAATCCGTTTCTTTGAGACGAGCCATATAATGCACCCGCGGTACCACTCAAATTGCATCAAACGATGCCCCTTCAGGCTCTGACAAGCCCTATGCCTTTACGCGGCAGATACGGGAAACGCCTACCTCGTGCACAATTTTCGTGCCCGCATCGGATTTCCGGCTCGGAAGCCATAGATCCTGTATCCGTCCTCACCGGCTTTCACCAGCCGCCGGCTCTCTGGGGAGCGGCAGATACGATCCTCTTCGTCACAGCCTTTATCGGTTGTACTGTAGTTTTCATGCTGCTACATTCAACCATGTTTTATTATACAGTAGGAAGAACGCGCTGTCAAGAGTGCGGAGAAAATTTTTTCTTTCCGCCGGGGCGGTTAACAGCTGCTTTTTAAGTCTTTCAAAATTATACATAAAAACTTAATCGAAAGTTAAAGAAACTATGCTATAATCCATGGGACTGTCCCCAAAGGAGAACGAATATGAAGATACGCCGGTACAGAATCAATATAAGGCTGACTTTTTTCGTCTTTCTTATTTTGTTCCTTTCCAATCTGATGATCGTGGCACTTCTCGTTCTTCTGTACTTGCTTGGCGTAATCAGTGAATTTCACGCGGCGCCGCTTTGGGTGGGCATTTTGTCTCTGGCGGCAAGCCTGCTCGTCAGTACGGTGGGATACGGCTTTTTTGCCCTGTACTTCTTCCGGCCGCTGAACGAATTGATCGCGGCTACCAAGCGCGTGGCGTCCGGAGATTTCTCCGTGGAGGTAAAAGAACCGCCTGCCGGGTCTGTGCGGGCTGTCAATCAGGGAGAGATCAACGTGCTGATCCGCAGTTTCAATGAGATGACGAAGGAACTGGAAAGCGTAGAGATGTTCCGTAAGGACTTTATCAGCAATTTCTCCCACGAGTTCAAAACGCCTATCATTTCCATCCGCGGCTTTGCCAGACAGCTGCGGCAGGGAAATCTGACAGAGGCCCAGCAGGAGGAATTCACGAAGATCATTGCGGACGAGTCAGAGTATCTGGCGGATATGTCCGCAAACGTGCTTCTTCTTACGAAGCTGGAAAATCAGCAGATCGTTACCGACCGACGCCCTTTTTCTCTGGATGAACAGCTTCGTGACTGCATGCTGCTTCTGGAATCCCAGTGGAGCGAGAAAAACCTGGACGTGGCCATGGATCTGGAAACGGTTACGTATACGCAGAATCCGGAACTGCTTTCCCATGTGTGGAAGAATCTCTTGTCCAATGCTATCAAGTTCACGCCGCCCGGCGGATGTATTACGGTATCCTGCGAAAAAAAGGATGGGGGCGTATGCGTTACCGTTTCGGATACCGGCATCGGTATGACGGAGGAAACCATGGCGCATATGTTTGAAAAGTTTTATCAGGGCGATCCTTCTCATGCGGGAACGGGCAACGGCTTGGGGCTTTCTCTTGCCGCCCGTGTGATCGAACTGTGCGGCGGAACAATCCGCTGTGAGAGCCGCCCCCATGAGGGCACGACCTTTACGGTGTCTTTGCCTGAGTAAGTTATTAAATCCTGCCTTACGGCAGTATAGGAGATATACGATATCATGTATAATTTAAAAAACCTGCACAAGAACTATCCCCTTTATGAAACGCGGCATTTCAACGACATCCGTGAGATGGTGGAAAATTCCGCACGGCTGTTTCCGGAGCGCGTTGCCGTGTCCTACCGGGTTACCCCGAAGGATGAAGAGGCTGTGCGTGTAACCTATCCGGAAGCACGTGACCGTATCCGCGATCTTGGTACGGGCATGATTGAAGCCGGCTGCCGGGAGGCACATGTGGCACTGATCGGTGAGGCATCTTACAACTGGATGTGCACGTATTACGCGCTGATGGCGGTGGGTGCCGTTACCGTGCCGATCGATAAGGAACTGCCCCCCGACGATATTCTCGGTATTATGGATAAAGCGGAGTGCACCCATATTTTCTACAGCCCTGTGGCGGAGGAGAAAATTGTACAGATCCGTGAACGGCTGCAGTATACAAAGCATTTCATCTGCTTTGAGGAGCCTTCAATGGCTGGTGCATCCGTGCTTTCCGATATGATTGAACGCGGTACCGCTCTGTACGCGGACGGAGACAATTCGTATTATGAGTACGAAATCGATCCTGACCGTATGGCTACCATCGTGTTCACCTCCGGTACCACCGGCAAGGGCAAGGGTGTCATGCTGTCCCAGCGGAATATCTGCTCCAATATGCAGCAGGGTATGTACAACTTCCACGTAGAGGGCAAGACCATGTTCGTTCTGCCGCCCCACCATACCTTTGGCTCCACGGTCAATTTCGTAGGACATTACGCACTGGGCGTTGAGGTGTATATTTCCAGCGGCACCCGGTATCTGCTGAATGAGCTGAAGGCGGAAAAGCCCAATCATCTGGTGCTTGTTCCTCTGTTTGTGGAAACGCTGTACAAACGTATCTGGCAGACGGCGGAAAAAAGCGGCAAGGCTGAGATTCTGAAGAAGGCGCTGAAAATTTCCGACGGTTTGCGCAAGGTTGGCATAGATATGCGGAAAAAGCTGTTTAAAGACGTGCTGTCCGCATTCGGCGGCAATCTGGAAATGATTATCTGCGGCGGTGCGGCGCTGAATCAGGAACTGATCGATGTGTTTGAGTCCATGGGTATCGTAATCCTGAATGGTTACGGTATTACGGAATGTGCGCCGCTGATCTCCTGCAACCGGAACCAGTACCGCAAAAACGGCAGTGTGGGTATCCCGATTCACGGCGCGGAAGTGAAGATCGCCAATCCCGACGAAGACGGAGAGGGTGAGATCTGCTACCGGGGACCCAACGTGATGCTTGGTTATTATAAGGAACCGGAGGCAACGGCCGCCGTCATCGATGCGGACGGATTCTTCCATACCGGAGACTGGGGCCGTCTTGATGAAGAAGGTTGGATCTACATTACCGGCCGACTGAAGAATATTATCATTCTTGCCAACGGCAAAAACGTTTACCCGGAAGAGATCGAATACGAGATCCGCAACGTACCGGGCGTAAGTGAAGTGGTTGTATATGCCGGCGAGAGCAAGAACGAGAAACGTGAGATCATCGTGGCGGAAATCTTCCCCGATGAGGAAACCATCGAGAAACTGGGAATTACGGATGTGAAGACGTATTTCTCAGCAGAAGTAAAGAAGATCAACGACCGTATGCCGCCCTACAAAGCGGTAGGACATATCAAGATCCGCAAAGAGGAGTTTATAAAGAATACCTCCCGCAAGATCACCCGGTTCAATATTGATAAATCTGTCGACTGAGAATAGAAAACGGGCATCTGCTTTTGGCAGATGCCCGTTTTCTTTACAGCCGGATCAGATTGGCGCCGCCGGACCGGGCAGCAATTTCCGCTTCGATCTTGTGGCAGGTGAGCAGAATACTCTGTGACTTGTGACTGTCGTTTTGTGAGAGCAATGCGAGAATCCGTGCCAGCCTGGTTTCATCCAGCCGGGAGAAACTCTCGTCGTAGATCAGGGGCGGATGAATGCCGCCCATCAGAACGCCGGTGAGTGCACGGCGAAGACTGATGTAGGAGAGATCTTTCGTGCCTTCGGAGAGGTATTCTACCTCCCGTGTCTGCCCGTTTCGGGTGAAGCTCATGCTGAGCGTTTCATCCACGCCGATCGCTTCGAACGTGCCGCCGGCAATCCTGTTGGCGGAAGCGCACGCCTCGTGGATGACCCGGGGGAGCACGCTTGCCCGCATGGAATCGGAAGCGGATTTCAATGTGTCAATGGCAAGGCAGTACGCCTCGTGGCGGATGCTCAGCTCAGTGATTTCCGCATCCAGCGCAGCAATTTTTTCTGTGATCTCGGTAGGAGAAACGGTAACGGCGCGGGCGGCGGCAATGCCCGTTTCCATCCGGTGCATTTTTTCCCGGACGGTGTTGAATTCGCCCTTCAGCCGGTCCAGTTCTTTCTGTGCTGTTTCCAGACGGGGGGCGTCAATGCCGGAGGCAATGCGGCCCTCTACCGTATTCATGTTCTGGGCAAAGGTGGCGCGGATGGCATCTTCGTTTTCCCCTGCAAGCTGTTCTTCAAGGAGAGAGATTCGTCCGCGAAGCGCGTCCATTTCCCGGCGCATGGCATCCGTATTTTCGCAGTGCTCGGTGCCTTTTTGGAAGGCTTCTGCCAGCGCGGTCAGCGCACCGTCCGCAAAAGCATCCAGATCTTCATCCGTATCCATCTTTTTATCCAGCGAGGGATCTACGCGGGCAGCGAGGGTACACCCGCTTTCTGCCGCTTCCCGCCGCTGGGCAGCCGCTTCCGCCAGTGCCGCTTCCAATTGCTGTTTTTCTGCACGGAGCGTTTCAGCAGATTCACTGCAAACTTTTTTGCCGGCAATAGCAGAAGGGATAGCATCCACCGATACCGCATCCCACAAGCGCAGATTATCCCGCAGCTGACGGTGTGCTTTCCTGCGGAGCACGAGGCAAAGGACACCCAGTGCCGCCAGCACGGACGCAAGGACGATGGGAACGGTATATAGCATAATGGCAAAGGAATAACAGAACCAGGCGAGCAGCCCCACGACCACTGTGAAGAAGAACAGAGCAAAGGCGGCGGCTGTCATGGTACGCATTCGCAGCTGCAGGGAAGAAGCCAGCGCCGTGGCATCTTCCGTTTCCCGGTGGATGTCCGCTTCTCTGATAACGGCTTCTTTCCATTTGGCATCCGCACTCTCTTTGGCGGCAGAGAGTTTTTGTACTGTTTCTGCGGTGAGACGGATTCGCTTGTCCGAAGCCTGTATCTCGGCAAGGTAGGTGCGGTCAATTCCTGTGGCAACGGCCTCTGCCAAGGCGGCCTCCATTTCCTGCATCTTTTTCTTGCCGATGGCAACCTTGTCGAAGTCTCTTTTAATCATATTCACTGCACCGCAGCGGCAGATAGCTTCCTGCCGGCGGATTTTTTCGGAGAGCAGATCGCACTGAGCTTTTGCTTCCTCCCAATCGGCTTCTGAGCCGATAAGCGTGCCGGAGCGTGTCTGTGCTTCTCTGAGCGCGGAAGCGGCTTCACTGCGCTGGGCTCTGAGATCGCTGAGCAGACCGCCGCTTCCGTTTTTATGCAGAATCTGCCGGCGGGCATCCTCCAGCCGTTCCAGTGCTTTTTTTGTCCCCACTGTTTCGTCGGCGGTGAACAGTAAATTCTCGATAGATGTGAGCATACCGGCGCCGTTAATTTTCGTACCGTCTATCTGCCGTACGAATACGGTGTTCATGAAAATGCTTTCCGGGACACCGAACAGGACTTCGCCGGGAACTTCCCCTTTGTGAATCTGGGTGTTGGTTTCGGTGTCAATGATCCGTACCGTTTCCCGCACCGCTTCGCGGCTTTTTGCTCCGTCATCTGCCAAAGAGACAGAAAGCAGCCGCTCGATTCGGTATTCTTTATCCTCCATGACTACAGTCATGGTACCGCCGGCCGTACCAGTATCCCAGTTTACATAACGGCGGCGCTCCGTCAACTCTCCGCCGACGGATTTGCCGGACAGACCGTACAGCATGAATTTAATAAACATGGCCGTGGCGCTTTTTCCGGATTCGTTGGCACCTTCAATGATATTAAGACCCGGTTCCAGCACGATTTCCCGATTGCGCAGTGTGCCGAAGGCAACAATTTTCAGTTTTCTTATATACATGAAACGCCTCCGTCAGAACTCGCTGATATTTTCGCCCGCAATAGCGGCAAGGCCGTAGCGGAGTGCCCGCACCGCGATCTCCCGCTCCGCTGGGGAACCGTGTTCAATCTTTTCTGCCATCGCGCGGTAAAAGGCGCCGCGCACCGTGCGGTCGTTTTCAAAATCCCGGGGATTCAGAAGCGGGAGCGTATTGTCCCGGATCTCAATGGAAAACAGATCGGTGAACCGGTCTGCAAGTGTACGTACGTCGATAACCAGCGCCGGGGATACAGAGCCGGTCAGAGTGGCGCGCAGAAGCGTATCCTCGCCGAAGCCCCGCCGGGTAATTTCTGCATCCAGAAGGGATTCTATGGACGTAAGCGTATCTGCGCCGGTGCAGTCAATCTCCGCTGTCTCATACCGCCGGCGGGAGAAGCGGATGCGGCGCGTTCTTACCTGTGCTGTTCCGCCGTCCTTATCGATCTCCACGAGAACGGCGCCCTTAGGACCGATTTCATCCGGGGCACGCCCTTCGAGACAACCGCAGTAGCCGTATACGGTGTTTTCTTCTGCCGTGATACTGCCCGGATTGTGTACGTGGCCGAGCGCCGCATAATCGGCACCGAAAGCGAGAATATCCCCCCGGGAAAGAGGGCAGTAGCGGGAAAGAGGAGCGGCGAGATCCCCATGGGCACACAAAAGATTGATACGCGCAGGATCGTTTACCCGATTTCCGCTGAGCGGAGAATCCGTCCGTTCCGGTGCGGTAAAGGCATAGCCGTACACATCAACGGCAAGATCGTCAAAAGGAAAATAGGACAGGGAGGATTCGGCAAAAATATATACGTTTTCAGGGAATGGGGTTTTCTCCCAGATACTGCCGGGTGAGAGACAGTCGTGGTTACCGGGGGCGATCACCACCGGTTTTCCAAAACGGGCAAATTCTCTCGCGAGCAGTGCCATGGATTCTCTGGTAACATATTCGGAATCAAACAGATCACCGGCGACAAGGATCATATCTACACTGTTTTCCTTGGCATACTGGATCATGGAGACGAACGAGGTGCGCAGCTCTCCCCGGCGGATTTCTCCCCGGCGGGCGTCCAGCCTGGAAAACGGTGTATCCAGATGAATATCACCTGTGTGCAGAATTTTCAGCATGACATTTCCTCAAAAATCAAAAATTGAATGTTCTTTAGTTATTATACCATGCGGAACGTTTTTCGGCAAGAGCAAAAAACAATTTCCGCCTGTTTTTTACAAAATTCCGTATGTCCGGGCGTGAAAAAACGATTGTAATTTTCACAGCGATGTGTTATACTATTTCTATAATGAAAAAAGATCACCAAACAGGAAATCAGGAGAAACACTATGCCGAAATATAAACGCCAACGGGTAAACGACTCTGTAATGCAGGAGGTCTCTCTCATTGTCCGGGAGGTAAAGGATCCCAGGGTCGGTATGATTACCGTCACCGGTGCTGACGTAAGCGGGGATCTTAAATACGCAAAGATATTCTTTTCCACCTTTGATGCGCACGTAAAGGAAACGCTGAAAGGACTGAAATCCGCTTCCGGATTTATCCGCTCCCAGCTGGCACAGCGGCTGAATCTGCGCGCCACGCCGGAGCTTACGTTCGTATTCGATAATTCCGTCAGCCACGGTGCGGAAATTGCTTCGATCCTGCGTACGCTGGATATTCCTGCGGATGAGGAAGAGACGGAGGCAGAGGATGCCGAAGGATAACGTGACCGCGATCTCCTTGGCGGAGGCGGCAGATCGACTGCTGAACGGAAACCGGGTGCTGATCTTTATTCATCAGAATCCGGACGGAGACGCGGTGGGCAGCGGCTTTGCGCTGGCTTTGATGCTCTGGCATATGGGGAAGACTGCCCGGGTCGTCTGTGCGGATGAGATTCCCCGTCGGCTCCGTTTTCTCATGCGTGAGCAGGAGGAGTGTCGGTATACGGAGGGAATGGAGAAGGAGTTTGATCTTCTCTGCGCGGTGGATACCGCATCCATCGCACAGCTGGGTGCCCTTGCACCGCTGGCATCTGCCATCACGCTCAGTCTGGATCATCACGCCTCGGGGGAGGCGTTCTGCGATCATTGCACCTGTCCCACGGCTTCTGCTGCCGGTGAACTGCTTGTGGATCTGTACGGTATTTTCGTGAAAGCCGGGCATCTCTCCCCGTCGGCGGATATTTGTCGGCTTCTGTACGCCGCTATCGTATCCGATACGGGCAGTTTCAAGTTTGCCAATACCACGAGAGAGACGCTTCTTAAAACGGCGGATCTGGTGGGTGCGATCGCGGAGGCTGCAGACGGCGGCGACGATCTTGCCATGATTAATCACAGGATGTTTGAATGCCGCACCCTCACGGAACTATATGCCCAGCGGGCCGGTATTGACGCACTCCGTCTTGCCCATAACGGGGAGCTCGGCATCGTCCTGTTTACGACGGATATGCTGGAAAAGAACGGGATTACCGCCGAGGATATCGGCAATATCGTGGGATTGCCCCGTACACTGGAGGGCGTGAAGATCGCCCTTTCCGTAAAACAGTCGCCCGACGATCCCACGCTCTGGCGGGTCAGCTCCCGTGCTTCTGTGGACGTGGATGTGTCGGCCGTATGTGCCTCCTTCGGCGGCGGCGGACACCGCCGGGCGGCGGGATGCACTGTGACCGCACCGGACGCAGAGGCGGTGTTTGCTGTCGTAACGGAAGCATTCGGCGCGGCATTGGATGCGCTGGATAGCGAAGGAGACGGACAGTGAGTGAGACTTCGAATCTCTCCGGCATCGTAATTGTAAACAAGCACGCCGGTGTGACTTCTTTTGATATCGTGAATCGACTGCGCCGTCTGTACGGTACGCGGCAGGTGGGGCATACCGGCACGCTGGATCCCATGGCTGCCGGCGTTCTGCCTGTGCTTATCGGACGTGCTGTGAAAGCATCCGATTTTATTTTGGCGGAGAATAAACGGTATACGGCGGAGATGCGGCTCGGCATTACTACCGATACGGAGGATACCACCGGTACGGTGCTGACGCGCACCGATGCAATTCCCGACGAGGCGGCGGTACTTTCCGCCGTGTCCCATTTCAAAGGGGATATTATGCAGGTTCCGCCTATGTACAGTGCACTGAAGGTGAATGGAAAAAAACTGGTGGATCTAGCAAGAGAGGGCATAACGGTTGAACGTCAGGCACGCCCCATCCGTATCGAATCGATAACGGCGGAGCGTCTTGCCCGCGATCTCTATCGGCTGGACGTGCGCTGCTCCAAGGGAACGTACATACGGACGCTGTGCGCGGATATCGGTGCCGCTCTCGGGTGCGGTGCCGCCATGTCGGCGTTGTGCCGTACGGAAAGCGGACCGTTCTCCCTTGCGGAGGCGATGAGCGTAGCCGAACTGGAAGAAATGACTGATGCGGAACGTGCCGCGCGGGTTTTGCCGTTGGATTCTTTTTTTACCGATTGCCCGGCGGTGTTTTTGCCGGATTTTTACGCCCGCCTTGCCCGGAACGGCTGTGAGCTGTATCAAAAAAAAATCGGCACGAGGCTGCCGGAGGGCACGCTCGTGCGCCTGTATCGGGGAACGGAAGAAAACCGGGAGTTCTTCGCCCTGGGACGTGTTTCGGACTATCCGGACGGCTCTGCCGTAAAACCGGTGAAGCTGTTCGTTTTATAACGGTGTAACGTAGATTGTGAGGAAAATATGGAACTGTATGAATTGGTTTTGAAAAACAGAAGTTACCGTTCGTATGATGCAAACTATGCGGTAACGAAAGAAGAACTTATTGCCCTTGTGGAATGTGCCCGGCTGTGCCCGGCATCTGCCAATCGGCAGATGCTGCGCTATCGGCTCTGCGCCGGCACCGGGGAGATGGAAAAGGTGCTGAAACACACCAAATGGGCGGCGGCACTGCCCGATTGGCATTTTCCGCCCACAGGACACGAGCCCACGGCGGCTGTGGTGATCTGTCACGATAAGACGGTGGCACCGTCGGAAAACGCTTCCGCTACGGACGTAGGAATCGCTGCACAGACGATCCTTCTGGCGGCGGCGGAAAAGGGGCTGGGCGGCTGCATGATTGGGAATTTCGGCAGAGCCGATCTGCAGGCGGAGCTGGGTCTGCCTTCGCACGTTCTGCCTGTGCTGGTGGTGGCAATCGGAAAGCCGGATGAGACGATCATTCTGGAAACGCTGAAGAACGGCGAGCCGACAGCCTATTACCGGGACGAAAACGGCGTGCACCACGTTCCCAAGCGGGCGATGGAAGATATTTTGGTGTGAAAGAAATACGGAGGGGCTGCATCGGGAGTGCAGCCCCTCCGGTTTATTTTGCAAACAAAATTTCAATATCTCCGTCCGCGAATCCCACACCTACACCCGCTCTTGATTTCAGTACGTGTGCGTTCTTTCCACTTTCCAGATACCGTTGCAGCTCGTCAGCCATATATGCGAAAGCTTCGTTCCAGCTGCCATCCATTTCCCAAGTATACGGATGCTCGCGGGAACCAAAATCCGTCAACTCGTCGCAGGCCCAATCTTCATCTTCCAAATCAAAACGTTCGGTACCCACCAATTCCATGGCCCAACTGCCGTCTGATTCTTCATAAAGATTAAAGCAGAATGCCGTTACCGTATCCGGAATGGAAATGCTGAGAATATCATCGATCCAACTTGCGATGGTGCCGCCCGTTGGGGTGGTTCTTGTTTCTTCATTTTGCTTTTTTGT